>JAGVII010000532.1 GCA_020056155.1 Afipia sp. | reverse complement strand
TTCTTCTTCGCCAAGCACGCCGACATGGTCACCGGCGACGGTGCCACGATCCCGTATCCGTCGCTGACCAAGGATTTCCAGCATGAGGTCGAACTGGTCGTCGCGCTGAAAAGCGGCGGCGCCGACATCGATCCGGCAAAGGCGCTCGATCACGTCTATGGCTACGGCGTAGGCATCGATCTCACCCGCCGCGATTTGCAGATGGCGTCGCGCAAGAAGGAGCAACCCTGGGAGATCGGCAAGTCGTTCGACTCCTCCGCGCCGTGCGGCGCACTGCGTCCCGCCGCCGAGATCGGCCACCCGGTGAAGGGCAAGATCTGGCTGTCGGTCAACGGCACCGAAAAGCAGAAGGGCGACCTCTCCGAGATGATCTGGAACGTCGCCGAGATCATCGGCAAGCTCTCGCTGCAGGTCTCGCTCGGCGCAGGCGACATCATCCTGACCGGCACCCCCGCCGGCGTCGCCGCGCTCCAGCCCGGCGACAAGATCGAATGCGGCATCGACGGCATCGGTACGCTGAAGGTCGCGATCGGCTGATCGCGACCACTCATCGCAGTCCTCACGCCCCCAGCTGCTTCTCCACCGCAGCAGCAATTGCGAGCAGCCTGCGGTCGTCGCCGTGGCGACCGACCAGCATGAGGCCACACGGCAATGCATTGCCGAGCCTGATCGGCAGCGAAATCGCGCAGGTGTCGAAGAAATTCCAGATCGAGGTATTCATCAGCGCCTGGACGTTGCGCTTGCTGAAGCTCTCCGGCGTGGACACCTCGTCCATGGTGGGCGCGACGATCTGCACCGTCGGCATCACCAGCACATCGACCTGATCGAACACCGCGTCCATCTGCGCGATGCCGCGCTCGCGGTCGCGCATGGCGAGGATGTAGTCGGCGGCGGCGACCTTCTCGGAGCGCAACAGGCGCATGCGCACGTTGGGATCGACGCCCTCGCCGGCTTCCGCAAGCAACGCGCGATGGATGGCATAAGCCTCCGGCGGCGCGACCCCGCCGCGCTCGTTGGCGGCGTGCATGATGCTCAATGCATCGAGCGTGATGTCCGCGCCCTTCCAGTGCGAGCCGAGCTTCGCCAGCGCCTGCGGATAGGCCTTGCCGACGACATCATCGAGGCCCTCGATCGGATAGCCCTGCACGAAGCCGGCGCGCACATCCCTGAGCGATGGCGGCGCGAGCGGCGACGGCGTCTCGCCCGCCAGCACGGCGTCGGCATTGGCGCAATCTGCGACGCTGCGCGCGATCGGCCCGATGGAGTCCAGCGAGAACGACAGCGGGAATGCGCCCGCGCGCGGCACGCGCTTCACCGTGGGCTTGAAGCCGGTGATGCCGCAGAAGGCGGCCGGAATACGCGTCGAACCTCCGGTGTCGGTGCCGATGGCGATTTCGCCGATACCGTCCGCCGCGGCAACCGCTGCACCGGAGGACGAGCCGCCCGGCACGCGCTTGCGGTCGGCCGGATTGCCCGGCGTTCCAAAGTGCGGGTTGGCGCCGAGGCCCGAATAGGCAAATTCGGTCATGTTGGTTTTCGCGACGATCACCGCGCCCGCCTCGCGCAGGCGCTGCACGATCACGGCATCGGCGTCCGCGGGCTTGCCGCGCGATGCAAGTACGCGCGATCCGGCGCGGGTGACTTCGCCCTTGACGTCGAGCAGATCCTTGATGGTCACGACCGCGCCGTCGAGCGGTCCGCGTGTGCTGCCGGATTTGATCCGCGCGTCGGCTGCGTCGGCCGCCCTACGGGCCTCGTCGGCATAGACGGTGAGGCAGGCGCGCGCGCCTTCGCCTGCGGGATCTGCGATTTTGGTGAGGGCTTGTTCGAGACGGTCGCGGGATGAGGTTGTCATGTTTCTTCTTGGTCTGCTGGAATGGAGCCGGGAGAATGGATTTTTCGCGCGCGGAAGGCAATGCCTCTAAAATTTCGCATTCTCTCGACGCATCGCGCGATACCTCTCCAATTGTCCACGCGAAAAGCAGGATCCATCTTCCTGTCATC
>JAGVII010000693.1 GCA_020056155.1 Afipia sp. | reverse complement strand
GCATCCATTGGCGCGACATCCGGGAAACGGGCGCCGATATCGTGCTGGGCAACACCTATCACCTGATGCTGCGGCCCGGCGCGGAACGCATCGCCGCGCTTGGCGGATTGCAGAAGTTCACCACGTGGAACGGCCCGATGCTGACTGACTCTGGCGGCTTTCAAGTCATGTCGCTGGCGAAGCTGCGCAAGGTTACGAAACATGCGGTGACGTTCAGTTCGCATATCGACGGCACGAAGGTAGAACTTTCGCCCGAGCGCGCCATCGAGGTGCAGCGTTTGCTTGGTTCCGATATCGCGATGCAACTCGACGAGTGTGTACGGCTGCCGGCTGAGCGCACCGATATTGAGCGTGCCATGCAGTTGTCGATCCGCTGGGCGGAGCGCAGCAAGCGTGCGTTCGAAACAACGCCCGAGGGATATATGCTGTTTGGCATCGCGCAGGGCGGCGATGTTCCGGAACTGCGCCGCGAGAGCACGCGCGCCCTGATCGATATCGGCTTTCACGGCTATGCCGTCGGTGGATTGGCGGTGGGCGAGCCACAGGCTGTCATGCTGGCGATGATCGAGGAGGTGGCGCCAATTCTGCCCCAGGACCGGCCGCGCTATCTGATGGGCGTTGGCACGCCGGACGATCTGCTGGAGGCGATCGCGCGTGGCATCGATATGTTCGACTGCGTGATGCCGACCCGCAACGGCCGTCACGGCCACGTTTTCACGCGGCATGGCGTGATCAATCTTCGCAATGCTCGTCATGCGGATGATCCGCGTCCGCTGGACGAAGCGAGCGAATGGCGCTCGGCGCGTGGTTACTCGCGCGCCTATTTGCACCATCTCGTCAAGTCCGAGGAGGCGCTCGGCGCGATGCTGTTGTCGGAGATCAACGTCGCTTACTATCAAAGCCTGATGACCGGCGCGCGTGCTGCCATCGCCGCCGGGACCTATGACGACTACCGCGCATCAGTCCGCGAGGGATGGGCGCGGGGCGATATCGCGCCGCGCTGAAAATGGCAGACAGGTCGTGCTGTCAGTTGCGGAAAATCTTTGTTGAATGCTTCGTGACGAAGCCATAGCCGCAGTTGTCGCAGGTCCACAGATAGCTGATCACATTTTCGGAAAGAAATGCAGATGCCTCAGCCGCGACCATTGAGTCCGCGCAGATCGTGCAAATCGGACGATCCGACATGCGTGGCGGTAAGCGTGACGGTTTGGTCGACAGAATTTCAGCAAGAGCTGGCATCGTGACCTCCCTACCGGATTTGATCTTGTGCCCACTATACACATGAGAGTTTGAAGTTGTCGCAACACAAATGCGTTTCTTTTGCGAAATTGCATTTTGCAATGCAACTCTCGCCGAGAGCGTCGTGATTGCCCCTTGCGCGAGCGGGCGCGGCTCCCCTTAATGGTGGAAGCTGTTTGTTTTGCGCAACTTTCTCTCATAGTTCGCATTTGATTGATGTGGAGGACCCGGCATGGACACCAAATCGCACTCGGACGTTTCGCAATCACATCGGCCGGGGCGCGGACGAGTTTACGACAGCATCGTTGATGCATTCGGCGATACGCCCACCGTCCGGCTTCATCGGTTGCCGGAGCAAAACGGCGTGAAGGCGACAATTCTCGCCAAACTTGAATATTTCAATCCTGCCGCGAGCGTGAAGGATCGCATTGGCTCGGCAATGATCGTCGCCATGGAGAAGGCGGGTGTGATCGATCCGGACACCGTTCTGATCGAGCCGACCTCTGGCAACACGGGCATCGCGCTGGCGTATGTCGCTGCGTCGCGAGGCTACCGGCTGAAGCTCGTGATGCCGGAATCGATGTCGATCGAGCGCCGCAAGATGCTGGCGTTCCTTGGCGCGGAAATCGTTCTGACACCGGCGGCGCAGGGCATGAAAGGTGCGATTGCAACCGCTGAGGAACTGATCCGCAATACGCCCAATTCTGTGATGCCGCAGCAGTTCAAGAACCTGGCCAATCCGGATGTGCATCGCCGCACCACCGCGGAGGAGATATGGAATGATACCCAGGGCAGTATCGATGTGTTCGTCGCCGGCGTCGGCACCGGCGGTACGATTACCGGCGTGGGGCAGGTTCTGAAGCCCCGTAAGCCCTCCCTGCGCGTCGTTGCTGTCGAGCCGGTGGAAAGTCCGGTGCTGTCCGGTGGTCAGCATTCACCGCACAAGATTCAGGGTATTGGCGCCGGCTTTGTGCCGGATATTCTTGACCGGTCCGTGATCGATGAGATCGTTCAGATCGATAGCGCAACCGCGATCACAACATCGCGTGCTCTGGCGCGCATCGAAGGCATTCCCGGCGGCATTTCGTCCGGTGCGGCGATTGCGGCCGCGCTGGAACTTGGCAAGCGGCCCGAGAATGCGGGCAAGACTATTCTTGCAATCGTGCCGTCGTTCTCCGAGCGGTACCTGTCAACGGCGTTGTTCGAGGGAATCTAAGCATGGCGTCACCTCCGAGACGGCCGCGCACGCTCAGTGATGCAAAGACAGAAGCGGAGGCTGCGTTCAAATCCGTCACCGCGAAAGTGCCTGAGGCGCTTCCCAAGACGGTCGCTATCCCAGGCGTGAAGGAACTCGTCTCGATCCGGATCGATCAGGACGTCCTCGAGCATTTCCAGGAAGGCGGTCCCGGATGGCAGGACCGGATCAACGCAGCGCTGCGCAAGGCTGCGGGAAAGTCCGGCTGACTCACGCCACGCGATTGGCGAGCGCGGCTTCCTTCTGGGCGTCGAAATCGCGCCGCCGCCGCGCGAGTTCCTCGGGCGCCATGCGTTCAACATTGTTATAGTCGCGCTTCCACGACGCGTCTTCGCACCAGCGCAGCGGAGACTGAACGGTCGTCTGCGGACCAGGCGCGCTTTCCAGCACCTTCAACGCCAGTTCCAGCGTGAACGCCTGAGACGCGATGTCATGCGGCTTGCCGGCCGAGTTGCCCAACGGGAAATCACTGAACAAAAACCGCGGCACGGCCGCGTGTTCGACAATGTCCTTCGCGCAGCCCATCACCACGGTCGAAATGCCGTTGGCTTCCAGATGGCGAGCAACCAGAGACGTGGTCTGATGGCAAACGGGGCAGTTGGGCACCAGAACGACGGCATCAATGTCGTCCGCCCTGCAGCGTGCAAGAATGTCCGGCGCATCGGTGTCGATGGTGACGCGATGGCTGCGGTTGGTCGGTGCCCCGAAGAATCGCGGCGCAACTGATCCGATCCGGCCTTCGCCGGCGAGGCGATGCAATTGCGCCAGCGGAAACCAGGTGTTCATATCGGTCGCGGACGTGTGCGCGCGGTCGTAGGCGATGTGCGAGATTCGCAGGTCGTGCTGCTGCGCGGTATCGCCGCTGTAGACCTGATAGAATTTCGCGCTGCCATTGTAAGCCGCTCCCGGTCCCTGATCGCCCTTCGTGGGATCGAACCGGGCCGCCGTGGTCACGATGGCCACGCGCGCCTTTGCCAGCGGCTTTGTCAGCGGCTTGAAAGGCGCCGCGATATTGTGCGCCCAGCGGTAAGGGGTGTCGTAGCCGATGGCGAGGTAATAATCCCGCGTTCGCTGCATATAGGGGACAGGCACATCGAGGTCGCGCACATCAGTCTCGGGGACAGCAGGCGAATCCGTCATGACGTAAGTCCTCAAATCTGGTGAGGTAGGCGTAGCAGATGCGCGCCGTCTCAGCCATATTCAGGGAACGAGGCTGGCCATGCCGGCCGCGCGGGCAAGGAAACCAGCCGATGAGCGGAAAAAAGAAAAACGACGCTGTCGCCCCGAAGGCGAAAAAACGCCCTGCGGATCCGACCAAGGGGGCGCCGTTCAAGGTTGATCCCAACAGCGACGATTTTGCGACGCCCCGGAATGACCTGAGCGAAGATGAACTGAAGGAACAGGAGGACCGCAGGTCCTGACGGTTGC
>JAGVII010000751.1 GCA_020056155.1 Afipia sp. | reverse complement strand
CGTCGCGATCCCGGCGCTGTTCGGCTACAACTGGCTGACGCTGCGCATCAAGGACTTGAGCAGCGATATGCAGGTCTTCGTCGATGAGTTCACGACGAAGATGGCCGAGGTCTATAGCACCGAACGGCCAGGCCCCGCGCTTCATCGAATAGCTGCGGAGTAACGCCGATGCAGATCCAGCCCGACAACAAACCATATGACGATATCAACATCACGCCGATGCTCGATCTGGCGTACGTGTTGCTGATCATCTTCATCGTCATGACGACCGCGACGGTGCAGGGAATGAAGGTGAACTTGCCGAAAGCGTCTGCTTCGCCAAGCCTGGCGCAGCAGACGACAAAAGCCATCACGGTCGGCAATGACGGAAAGATCTATCTCGACACAATCCCGGTCACGCTGCCGGAGCTTGAGCAGCGTCTGGTGCAGCAAAAGGCGCTCACGCCGGAGTTTCCGGTTGTTCTGCGCGGGGACGCACAGACCCAGTATCAGAACGTGATGGACGTGCTCGATCTTCTTGGTCGTTTGAGCATCACGCAAGTCGGTCTGGCAACGAAGCCGCCGGCGAAATGAGCGGGCAGAGCCATGGGTACGATAGCGGCACTAGAGGCACGGACAGGCAAGATGACGCCGATCAGCGACGTCCTCGAAGACAGCAGAGTGGCGACCGTTGGCATCGGGCGGACCTCACTGCTCGCACGGTTGAAGTCGTGGACGGTGTCTTTTGTCTCGCCGGATACAGCGGTGCAGCTGACACGCGTGCCGCAACTGCGAACGGTGCGGGGGCAAGCTGACGCGCAGTTCGTCCCAAGCTGCAAGATTGTGTCCTTCCCGGGATCGGCTCAGGTTTATCTCAGGCGGCTCGCGGTCGACATGAGGGCGCGCTTCGCCTCCCTCGGTGTTGACGATTTTGCGCCGTTCATCTTCGAGATCGATCGGACTCTCGGGTCGCGCTTTTGGATCGATCCGGTTGCTTATGTCGAGATGATGAGTTCGCAGCCCGGTTTTCGCATCGTGATCGACGATGAGATGTTCGGGTACATAACGCTGGAAACAGAGGATTTCGATTCAATCCACACGCTCGTATGTCACTACGTTCTCGCCTGCCTGACCGCGCGGTTCCGCAGTGGAGATGCGGAATGATGCAGCGGGCGGATCACGAGGGGCCAGAAGATTTTGAAAAGCCTGACACGTTTTCGGCATTGCGCGGCTTCGCCGGGCATTTGACCGGCTTTGTCGGTCAAAGCCGAACAGCGGCTGCTTCAATCGCCGTCGTTCTGCTCCTGAGCGTCGGCATGATCTTCTTTCTGCGTGGCGATGACACTCCGCCGCCGCGAAGGGTTCAGGAATTTATGATCGTCAATGTTGTGCCTCCGCCTCCGCCGCCTCCGCCGCCACCTCCAGAGGAGAAGCCGCCTGAGGAGCAGAAGATGGTCGACCAACCCGAGATCAAGGAGCCCGAGATCAAGGAAGAAGCCAAGGTCGAGGAGCCCGCGGATGCGCCGGCGGACGTGTTGCCGCCAGGACCGCTTGAACTCAACGCGCCTGCGGAGGGGCCAGGTGACGCCTTCAATATGCGCAGCGGCACCGGCAACGGCGCCGGCGGTGGAGGTGGGGGAGGCAGCCGTTGGGGATATTATGCCGCCATCGTTCAGCAGCAAATCGAGGCCGCGCTTCGCACCAATCCGAAGACACGCAATATCGGCGCCCAGATCCGACTCTCACTTTGGGTCGACAGCACTGGCCGCATCACCCGCGTACAGTTCTCGCCGTCAACCGGCGATCCGGAGGCCGACGCCGTTATCCGATCCAATCTTCTTGTCGGCCTAGTGCTGCGTGAGCGGCCGGCGGCCGACATGCCGATGCCGGTGCAGACACGCGTAACTGCGCGGCGGCCAGGATGACACGCAAAGACGCTCGTTCAACCGTACCAACCAAAAACCGTTGTGACTTCAAGAAGCAAGGCTGTGGACTCATGTTTAAACTGACACCTTCTAACACGGGCATGCGATCTGCACTGATCTCGGCGTCCGCTCTCGTCCTCGCTGTTGGTGCGCCATTGACGATTGCGCCTGCATTCTCCCAGGACGGCGACCGGCCCGTGGTTTCGAAGAAGAAGCCGCCGACCACAGGCAGCACCGTCAATCTGGTCAACATCCTGGTGCAGAAGGGCGTCCTCAAAGAGGACCAGGCCGCAGACCTGATCAAGCAGGCCGAGGATGAGGCCTATGTGTCCCGCGAGGCTGCACGTGATGCCAACACAAAAGCAGATGATGCGGCGAAGACAGCTGCTGCTGCTGCCGCTGCCGCGTCGCCGCCTGGCAGCAAGCGCGTCACCTACGTCCCGGACATCGTCAAGCGGCAGTTGCGCGATGACTTGCGCAGGGAGGTCATGAATCAAGCGAAGGCAGAGGGATGGGCTTCGCCCGGAAAATACCCGGAGTGGGCATCTCGCATCCGGTTTTACGGCGACCTGCGCGGACGCTGGGAAAACGTCATGTATCCGAGCGGAGGCTATAACTCTCAGGGCAGGATATTTGACTTCAACGCGATCAATACCGGATCGCCTTACGACATCTCAAGGTTGAGCAATCCCGTTTTCAACCCACCGCTGGTCAACACCACGCAAGACCGAGAGCGGGCGCGGCTTCGCGCGCGCCTCGGTATGGAGGCGGATCTGTTCGAGGGGTTCACGGCCGGTCTTCGGATCGCGACCGGCTCTGATACGTCCCCGATCTCCACCAACCAGACCATGGGCGCCAACGGCGGCAACTTCTCGAAATATGCAGTCTGGCTGGACCGCGCCTTCATCAAGTACGAGCCGTTCAAAAGTCCATGGGGCTGGGGCGTTGCTGAACCGTCCTCGGTATCTCTTCTCGCGGGACGCTTTGACAATCCGTTCTGGTCGCCGACAGATCTTGTCTGGCATCGCGATCTTGGCTTCGACGGTGTTGCCATTCAGGCGCGGCACGAGATTGCGCCTGGATTCACCCCATTCCTGGTCGCCGGCGCATTTCCGATCTTCAACACGAGTCTCGATTTCTCCTCGATCGAGCAGGTCAAGTACAAGAGCGAAGACAAATACATGTTCGGCGGGCAGCTGGGCTTTGCCTGGAAGGTAGATCCGTTGGTCAACTTGACCTTCGCGGCGAGCTTGTTCGACTTCAGTAACGTCAAGGGCCGCTTGTCCAGCCCGTGTGACCTTTCGGTCTCAAAGGATTGTGACACCGATAGCCTGCGCCCGTCATTTGCGCAGAAGGGCAACACCTACACATACCTGCGCGATATCATTCCGAACCTCCAGAATAATTTCGGCAATGACAATCAGTTGCAGTATTTCGGCCTCGTCGGGAACTATCGTCCTGCCGTGTTTTCCGGCCGCGTCGACTTTGCGCACTTCGATCCAGTGCACATCGTTCTGGATGGCGAATATGTCTGGAATACCGCATTTAAGCGGGATGCGCTGGACCGCCTCGCGGTCAACAACCGTGCAAAGGACGTCATCCCCGGAGTCGTTCCTGGAGCTTACGATGGCGGCGACATGGGTTGGATGACTCGCCTGACCGTTGGCCACACCAAGCTGGCCCAATTCGGCGATTGGAATGTTCACGTCGGCTACAAGTATCTCGAATCCGACGCCACGCTCGACGCGTTTGTCGACAGCGATTTTGGTCTGGGCGGCACAAATCTGAAAGGCTACTTCCTCGGCACCAATTTCGCCCTGTCTCAGAACGTATGGGCATCGGCACGCTGGATGAGCGCAAACGCAATCGCGGGACCGCCCTATGCGGTCGATCTTTTCCAGATCGACCTTAACGCGAAGTTCTGATCATGAACACGTGTCGCACATATCTCATCG
>JAGVII010000735.1 GCA_020056155.1 Afipia sp. | reverse complement strand
CGGGCATGTCGCTGGCGGGTGTGTCGCGGCTGCTGGAACGGGCCTTTTCGACCAAAGGCGCCAAGGCTGTCGCGCTGGTGATCAATTCACCGGGCGGCTCTCCGGTGCAGTCGCGGCAGATCTACCAGCGCATTCGCCAGCTCGCGGCCGAGAAGAACAAGCGCGTGCTGGTGTTCGTCGAGGATGTTGCCGCATCCGGCGGTTACATGATCGCCTGCTCGGGCGACGAGATTTTCTGCGACCCGTCTTCGATCGTCGGCTCGATCGGCGTGGTCGGCGGCACCTTCGGCTTTACGGAACTGATCAAGAAGGTGGGGATCGAGCGCAGGCTCTACACGTCCGGCGATCACAAGTCGCAGCTCGATCCGTTCCTGCCTGAGAATCCGGAAGACGTCGCGCGGCTGAAAGCGATCCAGCGCGAGATCCACGACACCTTCATCGCGCTGGTGAAGGACAGCCGCGGCGCGCGGCTGAAAGGCGAGGACGGCTATCTGTTCACCGGCGAATACTGGGCCGGCGAGCGCGCGGTGAAACTCGGTCTTGCCGATGCGCTCGGCGATCTGCGCAGCGTGCTGCGCTCACGCTACGGCGACAAGGTGCAGATGCCGGTGATTGCGCCGCCGACCGGGCTGCTGTCTGGGCTTTCCGGCCGCAAGCCCGGCGCGGGAGCGGCGCTGCCGGGTTTCCCCGGATTCTCCGAAGACCTGATTTCGGCGCTGGAAGAACGCGCGATCTGGGCGCGCTACGGATTGTAAAAGGGGAGAACGGTCATGCCGCCGCTGATCCTGGTCGCTGCCGGAATTCTGGGCGGGGCCGCGCTGCTGCGCCTCGCGGCGCGCGAAGGCAGGCGTATCAATCGCGAGCTCGATGAGGCGCGCAAGGCCAGGCCCGCCGAGCAGGAGAGCATGCCGAAACTGCGCCGCGATCCTGATAGCGGAACATACCGGCCGGGTTGATTCGTGCGCCGAACTTGCCACTCGTCATTGCGAGCGACGCGAAGCAATCCAGACGAAGGTTCAACAGGCGAAAAGCTGGATTGCTTCGTCGCTGACGCTCCTCGCAATGACGGCGCAGGGCATCACCGGCACAAAAATCAGCCGTGCCGGCGCACGTCGTTGATGGTCATAACGCAAAGCGCGCCCATGATGATGGCCGCGATCAGAACCTGAAAAGCGATCATTGTCGTCCCTGCCGAAACTCACCGCCGGTTGAGCCCGGCCGTTGGTTGCAATGCCGCCATTGCTAGGGACGAGTTGCTAACAAACGGAAAGCCTTTGGCGGCCTTGAGCGCTGACCTGTTACCGCGGTTAAACCGCCGTTCGGGCGATCGCTAAAATCCGGCCGATTCCGGCAGGAATCCCCCTCATCGCCTTGATTCCGTTAGCCCGCGCCGATACGGTCCGCGCGCAAATCACCCCATTCCAGAAGTTAAAGATTTCCGATGGATTCCCTGCCTCCGCACATGCGTCCCGAGCGCTCGTTTCAAGGCCTGATCCTGACGCTGCAGCGCTATTGGGCCGACCATGGTTGCGTCATCCTGCAGCCCTACGACATGGAAGTCGGCGCGGGCACGTTCCATCCGGCGACGACCCTGCGCGCGCTCGGCCCGAAGCGCTGGAATGCCGCTTACGTTCAGCCGTCGCGCCGCCCGAAGGACGGCCGCTACGGCGAGAACCCGAACCGCCTGCAGCACTACTACCAGTTTCAGGTGATCCTGAAGCCGTCGCCGCCGGACATTCAGGATCTGTACCTGAAGTCGCTGAAAGCCATCGGCGTCGACGCGGCGCTGCACGACATCCGTTTTGTCGAGGACGACTGGGAGAGCCCGACGCTCGGGGCATGGGGTCTCGGCTGGGAGTGCTGGTGCGACGGCATGGAAGTCTCGCAGTTTACTTACTTCCAGCAGGTCGCGGGCGTCGAATGCGCGCCGGTGGCGGGGGAACTCACCTACGGCCTCGAGCGCCTTGCGATGTACGTGCAGGGGGTCGACCGTGTGTACGACCTCAACTTCAACGGCCGCGACGGTGACGAGAAGGTCACCTATGGCGACGTATTCCTGCAGGCCGAACAGGAATATTCGCGGCACAATTTCGAGCACTCCGACACCGCGATGCTGTTCGAGCAGTTCAAGATGGCGGAAAGCGCCTGCAGGAAATATCTCGAGGCGGGTTGGCAAGAAAACAAAAAAGAGCCCGGCAAGCGCGAGGCGCATCTGATGGCGCTGCCGGCCTACGACCAGTGCATCAAGGCGAGCCATGTGTTCAACCTG
>JAGVII010000270.1 GCA_020056155.1 Afipia sp. | reverse complement strand
TTCTCGACGCGCGGTTCGAGCACGCGGTCGCCCTTTGCATCGGGCGGCGCCTTGTAGACGACTTGCCTCGGCTTGACCGCCGCCATGTCCTTCATGGCCTCGCCCGGAAGATCGAAGGTATTGATCATGCCAGGCGGCATGATGGCGCCGTCCACGTCGCGGGCACTTAAGCCCAAGTTCACCGAGAATCCCGGCAGCACCATTCCGGAGATCAGAAGAAACGAGGTCACCCCCGCCAACGCAACCAACTGCGGCACGGTGGCCTCTCCGTCCATCCGGTGACCGCCGCCATGCTGCATTCCGCCGCCGTGATGCCCGGAATCATGCTGCTCCTCATGCCCTTCGTGATGCGTCCGCGATGCCGCGTCCCCGACCCGCTCGGTCATCAGACCGTGCTTGATCTTCTTCTTCACCATCCAAACGTTGAAGGGATACGCCGTCGTAAACCCGACCATGACGCCGAGCGACATCACGCCCCAGAACACCAGTTCAAGCGGATCCATGGCGCGCATGTCGCGGCCCATCATCAGAAAGCTCATCGTCGGCGCCATTCCCGCCATCATGGCATTCATGCTGATGAACTCGGGCATGAAGCTCTTGCGCACGTTCTCCCAGTACGTTCCGCCCATCATCTTCTTCATGAACAGGGACTGGAAGATGAAGAGGCCGAACGAGAACCCGGCAACGTACTCGACGATCAGGTCGATCCACATCGGAAGGCCCATGAGCGCCGTTACTGTGGCAGCGAGGATGATCCCCGTGGCATCGCCGGCGACGCAATGGATGGTGCTTCCGATCCCCTGCTTCCAGAGCGGCGACGTGAACTGCTCGTGCTCACCAGGATGCGGCTCTTTGTCCGCCAGCACGTAGATCAGTAGGCCGAACGGCCCCATGTAGAGCGTGACGAGGATGAAGCCCCACTTCATGACCGTCGGTTCGGGATTGCCGTTGAACTGGTCGAATGAAACGTACGCCGTGGAGGCGGCCGCGATGACAAACCAGGCGATCAGGAAATAATCATAAGGAAGTGCAATCATGGAGACCTCACTCGCGTACAGTCGCTGCCGCGTTCAGCGATCGCAGCATCGCCTGCGCGCTTGTTGCGGCGTTGCCGTCTCAACGCCCGAGCTGACTTATCGTTCTTCGCGAGAACGAAGCCGCAATCGCGCGGCGTGTGAACTTGTCCCTCGTCATTGAACGTTCTCCTTTCGGTCGATTGTAGGGATTGTGACCGGCGCCTTGGGGGCGCGGGCATCAAGCGTTCGGGACCATGTCCGATAGAACGCCACAGCCGTCATCAGCAGAAGTCCGCCAACACTCACCCCGATTTGAGTAAGCAGACGGTCCGAATACATCTCCAGAATGAAATGCCCGACGAACGACAGGAAAATTCCTATGCAGAACACCTCCAGCGACCTCTGACCGCATACGATGATCGGACGCGCCAGCCTCGAACGAAGGCCGTTCCAGTCTCGCGGAACGACACGAACCACGATCACCGCAAGCGCCAGAAAATGAAGGATCCTGTAGGGGGCGAGATTGGTTTTCTCACTGAGAACATCGAACACAAACGACAACGAAGTCGACAGATCGAGGCGAGCGCCGACCGTTACAACGAATGCGAAAACCACGAAAGCCACGCTCGCCATCAGGACCGTTCGGGACCGGGCCAACGCCTGCGCCCTGGCGGCGCCGCCCAATGCCGCCCAAGCGCCCATCGTGAACAGAAGCTGCCATGTGAACGGATTGAAGTACCACCCGCCGGAAGGGTGCGCAGGGAAATTCCAGCCGAAATGGCGCGCCAGCACGTAGACCATGATCGCCGCTGCCAGCGCCGCGTCGGAAGCCCGCATCATCAGCATCAGCAACGGGGCAAATCCTGCCATCAGCACGGTGTACAAAGGCAGGACGTCGAGGTTGAGCGGCTTGAACTTGAGAAGGAGTCCCTGCGTAAGCGTCGCCACCGGTTGCTGGATCAGTCCGGCCACGTTGAACTCATCCAGCAGATGGGAATGTCCGTAGCCTTGCGCCACGTACCCGATGGCCGCGGCGTAGAACACGAACAACAAAACATGCGCCACATAGAGTTGCCACACGCGCCGGATCAGCAGGGCCGTCCCCGCGAGGTATCCCTGCGCGGCCATCCTGCGTGCGTAGATGAACGCGGCGGTGTAACCGGAAATGAACAGAAAAACATCTGCGGCATCGCTGAAGCCATAGTTTCGCGTGGTCACCCAGGCAACCGCATTGTTTGGTATGTGATCCAGGAAGATCGCCCAGTTCGCCAGGCCGCGGAACAGATCCAGCCGCAGGTCACGCCCGGCGGGTGACGTTTCCTTTGCGCTCGCTCTCTGCGTTGGCATCGATACGGGCGGACGGGGCATGGTAAGGCTCATCGCGATCCCTCCGGCCTGTCGAACATTCGGTTCGCGCCGCATGTCGTCCTCGGTCATCGGCAAATCCATTGCGCAGACTGCAATCGGTCTTCCCAAACCGGGCTTCGCGTGGCGAAGACGTTGTAGCCGACCCAACGATGTCGCTTCACACGATCGAGTACCGCCGGACCTTCGACGCGAACGAAACGACAAACGGCGGGGTCGAAGATGTAGAGGCTCAACGCGGCGTCATTCATCAAATGACGAGAAACACCGTGCGTCCGATCCGAACCGTGGTCCTCGCAGATCACAAGCGAATTGCCGGACAACAAAGTCTTGGCGCCTTCGATGGCTTCGATCTCGACGCCTTCGACATCCAGTTTGATGACCGTCGGCGCCTGTGCATCGAGATCGCTGCCGAGGAGGCCGTCGAGCGAGACCCGTCGCACCGCTCCGCGATCGTCATCCTTGGCCGCATAAGTCGAAAACGCCTCGTGTCGCCGTCCCGCGACGCGCACGAAACCGCCCGTGCGGCCGCCGATGGCCGCGTTCATGTAGCGGTACCGGTTGCCATTCAATCCGGCGTTCAATGCGAGCCGGGCGGCGTTGTCCGGCGAGGCTTCGATCGCCAGGACGGTCTGGCGACCGAACGGCTGGCTCGACGCCAGAACCGACCAGTAGCCGAAATTGGCGCCGCCATCGACGAAGGTGTACTTGATGTCGGCGACGCTCTTCAGAAACGCCTCAATCTCTTCTTCGTAATCGTACCGCCCATTGAGGATTCGGCTCCAGTATCGATCACAAAACGGAATGGCAAATCGGGCATCCGCATTCAATCCAACGACGATGTCGCGTTGCGCGACGGCACAGGAAACCACGTCGCACCCCCATCCGTAACCGCGGTGACCGAAGGGCCGCGTAACGACGGAGCCGACCTGCAGTGCGTAGACCGCCATTTGGTCGACCAGGCTTGCCCCACTCAGGCTGCCGCTCTGACGGTCGTAGAAAAACTCTGCATCGGCCCCATCGTTACGACGCAACGATCCATCCATCCTAAAACTCCTGCTCCGCCGCATCCGACGCCGCCGAACCTGAGGCCGACGGCGTCGAAAAGCCGGGTGCTATTTCTGCTTCTCGATCTTGGTGACGGTGATGCCAGCCGTTGCCCGTTCGGCCTGGAATTGCACTTTGTCGCCGACCTTGACCTGTTTGAGCATCGCCGGGTCCTGAACGCGGAACACCATCGTCATGCCGTCCTCGTCCATGTCGAGGTTCTTGATCGGCCCGTGCTTCAAGGTGATCTTGCCAGCGGACTCGTCAATCTTCTTGACTTCGCCCTTGGCCAGGTCGGCCTGCGCCATTGCAGCGGCGGACGACAAAGCGAAAGAGATCGCGAGAATTCCCGCCATGAAGTTGCGCTTTTTCATTTTCATTCCTCTTCAGTTACTGCGCCTTCCCTCGGAAGGCCTTCTTTCACGCTGCCAGCGCTGGATCCTGTTGCGCGCGTCACGGAGGGCGAACAGTCCTCCCACGACCACGCGCGCGGTCACGTCGGGGCAGTAGTGAAATTCCCGGACGGCAAGCAGAACGCCACGTTTGCCCGCGAGTCCCTTTTTGAATTGCCGGATTCCCGGATCGCCGGGCCCGCCGAGTTCGTACCAGCGCACCTTCGTGTTCTCCCGCAGCCAGCGCATGACGTGCCATTGCAGGACGTAGCCGGCGTTCAGTGTGGTCGCCTCGTCGCTCGTCGCACCGAAGACGTAATAGGCGAGATCGCCCACGACGCTGAATGCGATGCCGCCGATCGGCTTTCCGCCGTGATACGCCAAGGCAATGCGCATCTTCATTCGCTCCGGAAGCCGCATCAGGTCCGGAATGGATGCGGGCAGATCGACGCCCGGATAGTTCAGGTTCTTGCGCCGAACCATCTCGGCATAGACGTCCTGGAAGGTCTTGATGTCGGCCGGAGCGTCACCGATACGAACGTCAAGGCCGTGCGCAAGACCCTTGCGGAGATTGTAGCGCCATCGCTGATCCAGGCTTTTCTGCTGCTCCGCCTCGTCGAGCGACGCATCGACGAAATAGCGGTCAAGCATCGATGACTTGGAGTCCGTAAGACCCATTTCGGTCAGAATTTGCGCTTCGATCGGATAGAAGTCCGGATGGGGACGCGGACGGAGGACGAGGTAAAGCTTTCGCCGCCGACAATATTCGTCCACCAACGCTCCCACCACCGTCCGGTAGCGCCCCGGGTCGGGAGCAACGTCAAAGGGGCGCCAGAAAGGCGCGAAGCGCACGAGCGCCATGCCGCGGCCGAGATAAGGCACGAGATACAATCCGATCCGGGCACCTGCGACGGGAGTGCTCTCGCGTCGCAGCAGAATATGGCTCGATCGTTCGCCCCGTTGTCCGGAGCCGTAGATTGCCGTCTGTTCGTAGTGGACGTCGGCAAACGCACCCATCGCTGCGTGCCAACCGTCGTCCGGCACGCAGTCGATTTGGCATTCGTCCAAGGTTTCTCCTTGCGCGGCAAACATCATGCGAGTCACTTGACGACGACCGTGCCGATCATCCCCGCTTCCCGATGTCCCGGGATCAGGCATGAATATTCGAATTCTCCTGCTTTGGTGAATCTCCAGACGATTTCGCCCGTCTTCTTCGGCGCGAGGCGCTTGCCGTTCGGATCATCGTGTTCCATGTCGGGATTCTTCTTCATCGACTCGGCATGCTTGAGATTTTCGGCAGTGGTCGCGAGAATGAATTCGTGGTCGAGTTCGCCGTTGTTGCGCAGCATGAACTTGATCTGCTCGCCTTTTTTGACCTCGATCTTGTTCGGCGTGAACGTCATCTTGCCGTCGGCTTCGCCCATCGTCACTTGAACGATCCGTGCTGGTTTGCTCGCTTCGCCCGGCTCACCAGCCGAAAACGTGTCGTCCTGATGTCCGGCAGGCCCTGCCCCGGCCCATGCCGGCGCCGCCAAGAGCAGCGTTGCAAATAATGCGATGCCAGTTCGATGCAGTTCTTTCATGTCGCGTCTCCTTCGTTCGGTTGAAACATTCGGTCTGAACCTCGCGCTCACATCCCCTTCATCTTCATGCCTTTCATTCCCTTCATGCTTTTCATCTCCGTCGCCCCGCCCTTGTCTTTGCCGCCGTCCTGCCGGGCAGGCTCCGCAGATGGAGCATCGACCTCATAGGCGACGGTGCCCTGCGGATTTTTGTAGGGACCGGGGTCGCTGTAATCGTCGCGCGCCATGCCTTCGCGGATCTTCATCACCGTGAACATGCCACCCATCTCGATCGGCCCGAATTGTCCGGAGCCCGTCATCATCGGCAGCGTGTTGTCCGGCGCGGGCATTTCCATCTCGCCCATCGCCATGCCCGTCGAACCCATCACCATGGCGTCAGGTGCGAGCTTGCCGACCGCTTTGGCCAAATCCTTCTTCGAGACGCCAATCATGTTGCGCATATCGTGTCCCATGGCGTTCATGGTGTGATGCGACTTGTGGCAGTGAAACGCCCAGTCGCCGGGATTGTCGGCGACGACGTCGAACGCACGAACCGCGCCGACAGGTACGTCGGTCGTCGTCTCCGGCCATTGCGCGCTTTCAGGAACCCAGCCGCCGTCGGTGCAGCTGACGGCAAAGTGGTGGCCGTGCAGATGGATGGGATGGTTGGTCATAGTGAGATTGCCGATGCGGACACGAACCTTGTCGCCAAGACGGACCGGCAACGGATCGATCCCCGGAAACACCCGGCTGTTCCAGGTCCACATGTTGAAGTTGGTCATCTCGTTGACCTTCGGCAGATAGGTGCTGGGATCGATGTCGTAGGTGCTCATGATGAAGACGAAGTCGCGATCCACAGGACGGAACGCCGGGTCGCGCGGGTGCACGATGACCATGCCCATCATGCCCATCGCCATCTGCACCATCTCGTCGGAGTGCGGGTGATACATGAACGTGCCGCTGTTCTTCATCTCGAACTCGTAGACGAAGGTCTTGCCGGTCTTGATATGCGGCTGATTGAGACCGCCGACGCCGTCCATGCCGTTCGGCACGATCATGCCGTGCCAGTGCACAGTCGTATGCTCGGGCAGCTTGTTGGTGACGAAGATGCGGACCTTGTCGCCTTCGACGGCCTCGATCGTCGGGCCCGGCGCCTGGCCGTTGTAACCCCACAGATATGCCTTCATGCCGTCGGCGAACTCCCGCACCACGGGCTCCGCGACGAGATGGTATTCCTTCCAGTCGCCGTTCATCCGCCAGGGCAGCGACCAGCCGTTCAGCGTCACGACCGGTCGATAATCCGGACCGCTGGTCGGATGCAGCGGCGGCTGCATCGTCACCTTGTCCATGATCGGCGCTTCCGGAATGTTGGCCGCCTGGACACGACCGCTCACGGCGCTGGCGCTCATCAGCGCTGCGGTACCGAGAAATCCTCTTCGCGATAGCATGCTCGTCTCCATCAATGGCCGCCGCCACCGCCCGCTTGGGCGGTGGTCGTGGGGCGGGATTCCTTCTGAGTGTCTCCAGAGCCGCCACCGTTGATGGCGGTCTGCAGGTCGGATTGCGCCAACCAAAAGTCGCGTTTGGCTTGGATTCCGGCGCGCAGCGAGGCGATGCGTTGCCGTGCCTCGGTCAACAGGGCGAAGACGTCGACCTGCATGCTGCTGAACCGTAGTTGCATCTCCTCGGTGATAATTTTTCGGAGTGGCAGAACCTCGCGCTGGTACTGTCCGGCGATCTCGTAGGTCGAGCGGTAGACGCGGTAGGCATCCCTTGCCTCCGAACGCACGTTGACGGCCTTCTCCGTCAGCCGATTAAAGGCCTGGTTGTAGGTCTCGCTGGCCTGCCGGACCCGGACCTCACCGCCATCGAAGATCGGAATCTGGAATTGGATATCGAAGCCGCGCTCGCGAAACCGGGAGCCATCGGGATCCCTGGTGGTCTTCGCAATTCCCGCAACATCGAGCAGTGTGACGAAACGGCTGGCTTCCGTCAGATTGAGCGCCTTCGCGAGCGCAACGAGTTCGATCCGGGCAATCTGCAGGTCGATCCGATGCGTCACTGCATCGACCTCGATCAGAGGCAGCGCAGATGGGCGGCGCGGCGGCACCGGGAGTGCCTTCGGAAGCCGGAAGGCAAGGCCTCCGTCCCAAAGGCCCAGGAGTCGGGCGAGCCGCTCGCGCGAGCTGGTCGCCTCCTGACGCGTGGAAGCGAGATCCGCGGTCGTCTCTGCGTAGAACACCTGCTCGCGGGCTTGATCGAGTTTGTTGAGCGAACCGGTTTCGCCAAGCTTCGAAGCCAGCTTGGCGGTGGACTCCGCCGTCGATTTCGCGTCGGTCAACAAACCGACCAATTCATTGGCGGCAACCGCACGGTAATAGAATCGCCGAACATCGGACGCGAGCCGCAGCGTCTCCAGTGCGGCCCGTAGTTGCGCCTGCCGGAACCGTTGTCTTGCGATCTCCGAGCGGAACGGCAGCGTTGCCAGCGCGAGAATGTCGCCGACGACTTGACGCTCAATCTCGACCGTGCCGCCGCCCGCGATCCGCGAGATCGAGAAGGTCGGGTTCGGCGGCAGACTCTCCTGAACAAGGTCTGCTTCCGCCAGCGCCAATTCGTTGTAGGCCGCCTGCAGCCCACGATTGTTGAGCAGCGCGATCTGAACCGCGGTTTCGACGTTGAGCGTCCGGTGCAGCAGGCGCTTGACGCTGTCGTCCGCCCGTTGCGCGTCGTCCACCGAGCGGATCGCGATCACGTCCTTCTTGATCGTGTTGCTGGCGATGTCGGCCACGGCCGTCATGCCGCCATCAGGCGAAAACGTGGCGCAGCCGGAAAGCAAAAGCGAGATCGAGACTGCCAATATTGCACGATGTCTGCGAGCGACTGGGAGCGAACGGCGATGCCCGACGTAGTCGATGTTTGTCATGGGACGCTCCTATTGCCCGGACTTCGGCGTCGGAGTGACGCGTTGGTTCTGTTCCTTCCAACCGGACGGCACCGTCGGACGCAGGCTGCTGTAAGGCGCTATGCTCGACCGGTAGCCGACGCCTGCGACCTTCGCGCCGGGATCCGCGGGATCTTTGCCGACCAGCGGCGCAGTAGGCAGCACGCAGCCGCCGAGCATCATGGCCGCAAAGGCCAGTCCCGCGAATGCTCCAAACCTGATTTCGAATAGTCTGCCCACCACCGAACCAACGGCGGCGGAAGTCGCCCCAATCTGCGCTGACATAATACTTTCCTGAACTGACGATGAACTACAGGTGCGCGTACCCTGAACGGGCGCAGCACCGCGTCACACTTGGTCAGATCAGGAAATGGGGGGGCGATAGCGCTGTGGGGGCGCGTTGTCGGTCAGCTTCCGGTAGCTTTCGGCCTCGCGCACGGCCTTCGGCACCAATGGCTTTGCCACGTCGACGAGCGTCGCAGGAAGCGCGGTGACGCACATCAGGCCGCAGCATTTTCCGTCCGACGAATGCGGTGCCTTCGCGGGGCTAGAGCCGTCATTCAACGCGATCGGATTCGCGTGATGCTCCCCTGCGGCATGCGCATGGCTTTGGATGCCGGAGTGATCATGGAGATGTCCGTCCTTGTGGACATGCGGCACGATGCCTTCCTTGTGCACATGGACCACGCCGGGCCCTTGATCGTCGTCGGTCAGACAATAGGGTGTGGCATGACCGCCGGGCAACGCGAAGGAGATCGTCGGGGCCAGCACGCAAAACAGATAGGCTAGGGCAACCAGCCATCCTGCCCTCAACCGCTGCGTCCTGGTAAGGCCGACGAACATTCCGCGTCAATACTTTCGATTTACCCAGTTAGGATTCGGAAACATAGCCGCGAAAGCTCCGGCCGCCAAGACGGAACCGGACCGGATGATCATCGTTCCGCACGTCCTATGACGGCCATCAGTACCGCAATCTTCTAGCGCTGATTCGCCTTGTCGCCACTCGCGGTCGCATGTTCGACGCGGTGCGAGACGTGATCCTTGACCTCCTCCTCGACGCGCCGCAGTGCGGCCCGGACGGCGGATATCTGCGTCACGATGTCGATGCAGTACCGTTCCTCGTCGACCATCTTGGACAAGCCTCGCACTCGTCCCTCGATTGGGCTCAGGCGTTTTTGACAGGACGTCTTGATGTCTTTGCACATTTCCATATGCCCCTACAGGTATGGGTTGCGGCGAGACGTCATTTCTGTTCGGCTGGTTGCCGCACCAAGTTCGCGGCCACGCCGCAACAGTGTCTCGACAAGTCCGTGACCCTACGGTCGGCGGACGTTCCCGAGGGCACCATCTGCACCTGCCCGATGCATCCGAAGATCCGGCAGATAGGCCCGGGTAGCTGTCCCATCTGTGGAATGGCGCTGCAGCCGACATGACCCGTCTCCGCTGTGCGATTATCCCAGGCACTGACTGAGGCTAGATAGGTTCGCTACAAAATTGGAAGTGAGCCGGTCGGGCCATTTGCGCCTGGCCGAGTTGGGGCGTATCGGCGCGGCGTTGGGTCGCGCGCGTCGGTCGGGCTCCTCTTCAAAAGCTTCCGATCTTGCCCGTCGCCATCCATAGCGATGAGACTGGAGAAAACTACCTATGCGAGAAGCATCAGCTGCGCAGCGCGATTCTTGAAATGCCGGTAATTCATCGGTTTCGAGGTAGACCTGCGGCGGAAGTACGCGCTCGCGTAAATTCAAGATCGAAAGGTCCGGGCGAGAGGAAGCATCCGTTGCATGACCCGGTCTCTAATCAGAAACAGATGTATCAATACCGCCGCGACGTGAATTACGATAGTGATGAGCAAGCCCCATTCCGCGATTTGATGCCAACCGCCGATCACACGACCAACCGTAGCGTCGGAATTGGTCAGCATCGGTAGCGGCACCGCAAATAAAAACGAAATGTGCCAACCACGAAACGATGCGAAGAACCAACCCGTCAATGTGGTGATAAAAACCAGCGCATAGAGCAGCCAATGCGAACCTTCCGAGCCAAGGGGCACGAAGACATTGCAGCGAAGCTCAGCGACACACTTCTAACCCCGGACGTCCGCGCGGAGGAAGACAAAACCAGCAAGCGCATGTTCGTTCTGCAATACGTGCAGCCCGGTCTCGCAGGCCTTATGGATGGCTCGGTGTCGACACTTGCGCCGCTTTTTGCGGCGGCTTTCGCCACCCATCACAACTGGCAAACGTTTCTAGTAGGTCTGGCGGCGTCGATCGGAGCGGGTATCAGCATGGGCTTCGCCGAGGCGCTATCCGACGATGGCTCCTGCGGGCGCGGTCGTGTTCGTCGAACTTTGGGCTATAGCGTACGTGCGTGCGAAATACATGGATACGCCGTTCCTCCAGGCCGCTTTCCAGATCGTACTCGGAGGGACCATTGTCTTGGGTGTGGGTATCCTCATTGGTGGCGCCTGACCGGGAAGTCTCCGCGAGCAATTTGTTGCCTGCAGCATTGGCGAACGCGACGCCGATTAGGCCCCTGAACATTAAAGGGGCACAGATATACGGTAGAAAGTTCAGATCACGAACAGCGACGGGCTTCCGCGCCACAGTCGAAGGTCGTAGAAGGGTGGAACTTTGCCGTTCGTCTCGCCCATCGGAACGAGACGCCATTCACAACACAAGCACCTAGGTTTGAACGCGGAAATGAGACATTTGCGGATGTAACAACCTTGCCGCAATGCAGCATCGTCCGCCTTGCACGCGGCGAAGGGTCACTTCACTGACGGATAGAGTCACAAAACCTTCGCGACCTTGACATCGAAGTGTCATCCACGAGCCCTACTGTATTGCGAAACGCAATCTCTGCGTCATTCACATTACAGATGGTGATCCATGAAGCCCAGCGATGCCGAGACCGACCGCAAATACGTGTTGCGGCTCAGAAATGTCGGTGTGACCTATTCAGGCGGAGTGGTGGCGCTCAGATCGACCACCCTCGATTTCTTCCAGCGCGAGTTCTCCGTTTTACTCGGCCTGTCGGGTGCGGGGAAATCGACACTTTTGCGCTCCCTGAACCTCCTTGTTAAACCTACCTCCGGCGAGATTGTCTCATCGGATTTCGGTGTCCTTGGCCCGACCGGCGCACTCCGCCAGCACCGGCGCCGAACGGCACTCATTTTCCAGCACCATCAGCTGATCGAGCGACATACGGCCCTCGCCAACGTCCTCACCGGCCGACTCGGCTATCACAATACCTTGCGCAGTTTCTTCCCGCTGCCCCGCGCGGACCTGGAACTGGCTCTCCACTGCCTCGAGCGCGTCGGTCTGGCCGACAAATCCATGACGCGTGTCGATCAGCTCTCTGGCGGCCAGAAGCAGCGTGTCGGGATTGCCCGCGCGCTGGCGCAGCAGCCCAACATCATTCTGGCCGACGAGCCTGTCGCCAGCCTCGATCCCGCCACCTCGGAGAAGATCCTCGAACTGCTTCGCCAGGTGTGCAAAGAAGACGGCATCACCGCCATCGTGTCGCTGCACCAGCTGGAATACGCGCAGCGCTTTGCAGACCGGATCATTGGCCTTGCCGGTGCACATGTTGTGTTTGACGGCGCTCCTGATGAGCTCAATGACGACAATTTCGCCGCGATATACGCCGGGCACCGCCGTGAGCCAATCGCACCCAGCCGGACGAGTAACCCCGCCTACGCCCAGCCACCGTTTACGCCTGAGATGGAGATGTCCCTATGAACCGCCTGCTGAAATTTGCCATTGCTGCCGCCCTTGCCATGGGGCTGGCAGCGCCAGCCCACGCCGCCAATCCGAATCCAGAGACTTTAAAGGTCGCACTGTTACCGGATGAGAATGCGTCCGAGTTGATCAAGCGCAATCAACCGCTCAAGGACTACCTCGAGAAGGAACTGGGCAAGAAGGTCGATCTGGTTGTGACAACAGACTACTCGTCGATGATCGAGGCAATGCGTTTCGGCCGGATCGACATAGCCTATTTCGGTCCGCTCTCGTACGTGCTTGCCAAGGGCAAAGCCGATATCGAGCCGTTTGCGGCAATGGTCAGCGACGGCAAGCCGACTTACCGCTCTGTCGTCATTGCCAACGCGAATGCCAATGTGAATTCGCTCAGCGACATCAAGGGCAAGAAGGTCGCTTTCGGCGATCGCGCTTCCACCTCCAGCCATCTGATTCCGAAGACGTTGATGGCGGAAGCCGGTGTCGTGAATGATCGCGATTACCAGCAGCACTTCGTCGGCAGCCACGATGCGGTTGCGGTGAATGTCGCCAACGGCAATGCGGAAGTCGGGGGCCTTTCCGAGGTGATCTGGAAAACTCTTCTTGAGAGAAAGCTCGTCGACGCAGGCAAGGTCAAGGTCATCGCCTACAGCAAGGAATATCCCCAATACCCGTGGACGATGCGCTCCGACCTGAAGCCGGAGCTGAAGGACAAGATCCGCACCACTTTCGTGAACCTGAAGGACCCCGCAGTTCTGAAGAACTTCAAGGCGGACGGTTTCGCCCCGATCACGGACAATGATTACGACGTGATCCGCGATATGGGAAAGTTGCTTGGAATCGACTTCGGAGCGATGTGAGGACGTGATGACGACGCTCGGCGCAACCACAATCAACACAACAAACCATTATCTCGATCAGTACAGTCGGGCGTGGATCCGGCAGTCTGCCCAGGTTGCTGCGGTACTCGCTATTGTGCTGGTTGCATTCTGGTATGTTGGTCTTCTGGATTTCGGGACCCTGGCAAACGGGGTTCCGGCCATCTTAACGCTGGCCCGCGAGGCGATGCCGCCGGATTTCACCAATGCGCGCGCGTGGCTCAAGCCGCTGGTGGACACCTTGGCAATGAGTATTGCCGGAACGGCAATAGCGGTGCTTCTGTCATTTCCGCTGGCTTTTCTTGCTGCCCGGAACACGTCGCCGCACACGATCGTATTTCATGTCGCCCGTACCCTGCTAAACGCTCTTCGCTCGGTCCCGGAGCTGATTATGGGCATCATTTTCGTTGCTGCCGTAGGCTTTGGTGCTTTACCCGGCGTTCTGGCATTAGGCCTGCATTCGGTCGGTATGGTCGGCAAGTTTTTTGCGGAAGCAATTGAGCATGTCGATGAGGCCCCCATAGAGGCTGCGCGCGCCGCAGGTGCAACTCCGGTTCAAGTGTTGTTCCACGCCGTCCTGCCACAAGTGTCATCGCAGTTCGCAGACGTATCCGTCTATCGCTGGGAATATAACTTCCGCGCATCCACGATAATGGGAATGGTTGGCGCAGGCGGTATTGGGTTTGAGCTGATGGGATCGCTTCGAATCATGTTGTATCAAGAAGTCAGCGCCATTTTACTCGTCATCCTGATAATGGTGACAATCGTCGATGGCCTGAGCGGCTATTTGCGGAAGAAATTCAAGTAAGGACCGGCCATCGTGAAACCGCGCGTCGTCATCACCCACAAAGTGCATCAGGAAACCTTGGATCTCCTCTGTGACCATTGTGAAGTCACTCCCAATCAAACTATGGAAACCCTGCCCCGCGAAGAGATTCGCCGCCGTGTCGGCACGGCGGATGCAATGATGGCCTTCATGCCGGACTGGGTCGACGCCGATTTCCTGGCAGCTTGCCCGCAGATGAAGGTCATCGGCGCGGCCTTGAAGGGCTACGATAACTTCGATGTCGCGGCCTGTACGGCCCGGGGCATCTGGCTGAGCATCGTGCCTGACCTCCTGACCGTGCCGACGGCTGAGTTGGCCATCGGCCTTACCATCGGCCTCACCCGCAAGATGATCCAGGCCGATGCCAGGGTCCGCTGCGGCAAATTCGCCGGTTGGCGGCCGGAGTTTTTCGGCCTGGGCATCGCGGGGTCCGCCATTGGTATTCTCGGAATGGGGGCGATTGGGCAAGCCATCGCCGAACGGCTGAATGGCTGGGGCGCAACGCTGCTATACAACGACCGGGTGCCGATCCCAGCACCCGGCGGCGAAGCTCGACCTAGTGTTGCTCGGCGCAGCCTGGAGGAGGTATTATCCGAATCCGATATCGTCATCCTGGCCCTGGCGCTGGCCCCAGACACCATCCATCTGATCAACGACAGGACGCTCGCCCTGATGAAACCAGGCGCATACCTCGTGAATCCATGCCGCGGCTCTGTCGTGAGCGAAGCTGCTGTTCTAACTGCGCTCACCAGCGGTCAGCTCGGCGGGTATGCCGCCGACGTGTTCGAGCTGGAGGATTGGGCTCGCGAAGACAGACCGCGGGAGATCGCTCCGGGCTTGCTGGGTCACCCAAACACGATGTTCAGCCCGCATATTGGCTCTGCTGTTAAGAAAGTTCGCTTGGCAATCGAACTGCGCGCTGCAGAAAATATCCTGCAGGCCCTTTCGGGTAAGCCGCCAATGGATGCCGTCAACAATCCGAGACAAGTGGCTTAGATCGGCAATGCTGAATCTAGTATGGGTGCGGACATTTCTGGCCCTGGCGAAGCATAAGAGCTTTCAAGCGTCCGCAGAATATCTTCGGATCGCTCAGCCGACGGCCTCATCACATATCCAGAAGCTTGAGGAGCAGCTGGGTGTCCTGCTATTCCATCGCTCCCGAACGGGGTGCGAGCCGACGCGGGAAGCGATGAACTTTCTGCCTTATGCCCAGAGCATCCTTAGGGTTAACGAGCGTGCACTCGCCGCGGTCTCTGGGGAGCGCACGCGGATCGGTGCCAGTTCCAATATCGGAATCTATCTGCTGCAGCCCTATGTCCGGTCATATCTGGAAGGCCGCGATCCAGCGGCTTTTGATATGGTGATTGACCGCAATCCGTCCATCGTCGAGAAACTGGAGAATGTCGAAATAGATGTGGCCGTGTTGGAATGGTGGGACAACCGCGACGGCTGCCAAGTCGAGCGCTGGAGAAGCGAGCCCGTCGTCGTCATCGTTCCGCCCGATCATCCATTGGCGTCTCAAGACCACATTGATCCGGTTCAGTTATCCGCATTTGAGCTTCTCGGCGGCGAACCTGGCACCGGGACCGGGCGGATGCTTGCGAAATATTTCGGCGATCACGCTCAAATGCCGCGGGTTTCCCTACAGTTGGGTAGCACCGAGGCTGTCAAGCAGGCGGTAAAGGCTGGAGTTGGCATCTCTCTAGTTCTGGCGTCAGCCGTATCGGACGAGGTGCGGGCCGGAAGCCTGCGTGCCTTACCCTTCCCTGACCCGCCGCTACGAAAGGACCTGTTTGTCGCTTGGCGCACCGGCATTTCGGGCATGCCTATACCGGCCTTCGCCCAGCATCTATTGAACGCTCACTGCAATGAGACGGTATCCGCTCGCTGACGTCAGCGCCTCTCGAATCGGCTACATGCGCGTTTTGTTGGTCATGAACGCGTATTTCGCACGGTCTAAGCGGTCGCTCAACCGGTTCGATGATTGAGTGAGGAGCTTAAATGCGACGTCAAAGAGCGTGGGTACAGGCGATCTGTTTTCGCATGCGCTCTGCGGTCAGCTGAAGGCGGCCCAGCTCCATCAACCCATGTCATGGGTTCGTGTTTCTTAGTCGATCTGGCTAGCTTCTCCTGTGGCGAATGTCCGCAAAGTGGCAACCAAGCCGCCCTCGGCAACCAATCGAAAGCGCAGAATTCCACTCCACCGCGACGTTCCTGCCCTCTGCCGGAAAAGGCCGCAGTGGCTCATGGCTTGCCGTACAACTTTCTCGAACCAAGGTCCGAAAGGGGTCCGGGAGCGGCCGGAGAAGGCACGAAGCTGTCCCCCTCGCATACTTCAGGTTTCGCGCTTGCGACGACTGAGCAGCTTTTCACCATCGGCTCTCAACTCGCCTTCTGGCCCGACAAACCGGTAGAGCGTCTGCCGGGTAATTCCGAGTTCGGCACAGAGATCGCGCACCTTGGTTGCCGGTTGTCCCATGGATGCGGCGGCAAGCCGCAGCTTGGCTGGCGTCATCTTGAAGGGGCGGCCGCCGTTGCGCCCTCGGGCGCGGGCTGACGCCAGGCCTGCCTTAGTCCGTTCGACGATCAACTCACGTTCGAACTCAGCCAGCCCGGCGAAGATGGCGAATACCAGTCGGCCGTTGGTAGTGGTGGTGTCGATCGATGCGCCTTCGCCAGCCAATATCTTCAGACCAATGGCGCGTTTGGTTAGATCGCCGACCAGGTTGACCAGATGACGTAGATCACGGCCGAGCCGATCCAGTTTCCAAACCACGAGTGTGTCGCCAACACGCAGCGCCTTCAGGCATGCCTCAAGACCGGGTCGGTCGTCGCGGCGGCCCGAGGCTGCATCCTCATAGATATGGTCAGGCAGAACGCCGGCCCTGATCAGGGCGTCGCGCTGCAGGTCGTGGGCTTGACTGCCATCAGCTTTCGAGACCCGTGCGTATCCGATCAACAATGTCATTTATACGTCCGTTTGTGTGACATTCTTCATTTGGTCGCGCCAAAGTCTGTAGATTGTCACATAACCCGTCTTGCAATGTAAGCTCCATGAACGGTTATCTCCGATCTTTTTGTGACGAACGGAGTACCCATGCCCCGCCGGATGATTTTGACGGATGCCGAACGGCAGAATTTCCTTGCTCTTCCCATTGATGACGACACTCTGATCCGGCATTGGTGCCTCGATGACGATGATCGCCATCTTATCGAAACTCGACGCCATGATGACACTCGGTTGGGATTAGCGCTTCAGCTCTCTGCTCTTCGTTATCCCGGCCGCCTGATTCAGCGGGGGGAAGTCATCCCTTCTGTGGCGCTGTCGTTTCTGGCCGAACAACTCGGGATCGAGCCAGAGGCACTTTCCACTTTTGCACGGAGAGCACCAACCCGCTATGAGCAGCTCGCCATCCTGCGCCAGCACTATGGCTTCACTGAACTGTCACACCCGTTGCGCGCCGATCTGCTTGCATTTGCACGCGGCATTGCGATCGCTTCGACGAAAGACAAATTTGTCGTTGCAACACTGGCTGACGAGATGCGGCGGAGGCGCATCATTATTCCCGGCATTACCGTGCTCGAACGGTTGGCGGGGCAGGCTTGCACTGAAGCCGAGGAGGCGCTGTATACCGATGTCGCCGGAAGATTGACGCCGGACCTTGTTCTTCGGATGGAAACATTGCTCGGCGCGGGACGACGCGCAAAACAGAGCGGCATATCCTGGTTGCGAGAACCTCCCGGTAAAGCCGGGGCAACGGCCATGCGGGGATTGATAGATCGACTGGAGGCCGTGCGTCATGTCGGTGTCCCCAATGATGTGCTTCAAGCGATCCCGGCTCACCGTGTTCGTCGGATGGCACAGGAAGGTCGTCGTCTGACTGCCCAGAATTTTGAGCAGATGCGGCCAGGCCGCCGTCACGCGACATTGGCCGCGTTTTTTCTGGAAATGGAAATAGCACTCACCGACGCGGCGATCAGCATGTTCGAGACGTTGATTGGCAAGAGTTTTCGGCAGGCAGAGGCAGCCCGTGACAAGCAACTCCTCGAAACCGCATCGTCGGCGACATCCGCACTCGATTTCTTCGTCAATTTTGGCGAAGCCATAACCGCCCAACGCGAAGCTGGGCTTTCTCTTGATGAGGCGGTGACCACTGTCGCGAGCTGGGAAGAGCTCATTCAGGCAACAGCTTCGGCGAAGGCAGTGAGAAGGCCTCGCAGCGAGGATGATTTGATCACCTACCTGCCGGCTCAATATGCTCGCATCCGGCGGTTCGCGGCTGCATTTCTGGCCTCGTTCACCTTTGAAGGAAACCGCCGAAACGTACATATCATTGAAGCTATTGTGCAGATGGAAACTGCCTGGAGGAAAGGGGCCAGATCAAACGATCGGCCCTGGATCCGCAAGGCGTTGCTGCTGGCGAATGCGCGATGGCGCAAGGAAATCGTCGGCGCTGATGACGTGATCGACCGGAAGATGCTGGAACTCTTTCTCATCGTCGAGCTGAAAAACAGGATTGCCGCCGGCGACATATGGATCAGGGGTTCCCGCGCCTACCGCGCACTCGACGAGTACATGATCTCGCACCAGACGTTTGCCGTCATCAAAGCCGAGGCCCGCATTCCGGTCGCGATTCCGATCGATGTCGAGACCTATCTCGCCCAGAAGGCCGACGCTCTGGATCAAAAGCTGCGTGAGGCGACACGTCGCCTGGAAACTAGTCGAGGCGATACCCGCATCGGCGCAAAAGGATTGCGGGTCCCAGCGGTCAGAAGCACGGAAACCGAAGCCGCAATCGCGTTCGCAAGGCGGGTGGCGACAGCCATGCCGCCAATCCGGTTGACGGACCTTGTGGCCGATATCGACCGGATGACCGGCTTCAGTTCGTTATTCGAGCACCTCCAGACCGGTCGGTCACCTTCCGATCTGCGGGTGTTCTATGCGGCGCTGATCGCCGAAGCCACAAATCTCGGCTTCTCGAAGATGGCGCATGCCTGTCCCGGCATCACGCGCCGCCAGCTACAGCAGATGGCAATCTGGCATTTTCGCGAGGAGACATTCGCTCTGGCGCTCGCCAAACTGGTTGAGGCTCAACACTCTGCCCCGTTCTCAACAGTGTTCGGCTCGCACGCTGTTTCCTCGTCGGACGGACAACATATCCATCTTGGCGACGGCGGCGAAGTCGCAGGCGGCGTCAATGGCAGGTATGGAAACAACCCGATTATCAAGCTCTACACCGCAATCTCTGGTCGCTACGCGCCCTTTCATACCAAAATCATCGCCGCAACGGCAAGTGAAGCCGTTCACGTGCTTGACGCATTGCTGGAAACCGACGCTGGCCTTAATATTGTCCGACACCACGTCGATGGCGGCGGCGTCAGCGATCTTGTATTCGCCCTCTGTCATGCGCTCGGCTTCGCATTCGTGCCGCGCATCCCCGATCTCGACGGGCGATGCCTCTACGCCTTCGGACTGGCCAAACAATACGGAATTCTTCAGAATGTCATGGGTGACCGGATTGACGCCGATCTGATCCGGACGCATTGGGATGATATCTTGCGCCTGATGACCTCGCTACGCACGCGCACCGTCAGCGCCTCGCTCATGCTGAAGCGATTGTCGGCGACAACGAGGCAAAGCGGTCTTGCCCAGGCGTTGCGCCAGATGGGACGGATTGAACGAACCCTCTTCACCCTCGACTGGATCAACGACGAGCAATTGCGAAAGACAACTACCGCTGAATTGAACAAGGGCGAAAGCCGGAACAGCCTTGTTCGGGCAGTCAATCTTCATCGTCTCGGCCGTTTCCGCGATCGCAGTCAGGAAAACCTGTCGATCCGGGCATCCGCTCTCAATCTGGTTGTCACCGCCATCATTCACTGGAACACAATCTATATCGGCCGCGTCATCGATGCCCTGCGCAGTGCAGGACAGGCTATCCCGGATCATCTGCTGTCCAGCCTGTCGCCTCTCACATGGGAGCATGTGAACCTGACCGGCGATTACCTCTGGGAAGAAAAGCCGGCTCTCGACAAAAACGGGTTCCGAGCCATCCCGTTCAACCCATGATCCGCCTGCCGTATATCTGTGCCCCTTTAATGTTCAGGGGCC
>JAGVII010000674.1 GCA_020056155.1 Afipia sp. | reverse complement strand
TCCGCGCTGTCGATGCTGCTCGGCTGGAAACCCTATCTGATGGGCGAGCGTCCCAGCGGCGTGGACGCGACGGCTTTTGCCGCGCTGGCCGGACTGCTGACGCCGTTTTTCGATTCTCCGTTGCGCCAGCACGCGCTGGAGTTTTCCAACCTTGTCGCCTATGCCGATCGCATGATGGCGCGGTTCTATCCGGAGCATGCGTGGCGGCGGGTGGAAGCGGTGGCGGCATAAGACCGAATATATTCGTCCTTCTCCACCTCTGCCCGTTTACGGGGAGAGGTCGGATCGTGAAACGATCCGGGTGAGGGCCTAGTCACGAGTCAAAAGCCCCTCACCCCAACCCTCTCCCCGTAGGCGGGGAGAGGGAGCAGATAACTCCCGTCGCGACCTTCGTTATGGTAACGACGGAAGCCGCAGTTTCAACTGCGCCACCTCCGCCTCAAGCTCGGCGATGCGCTCGTCGCGCGCTGCAACGGCAGCCGCGACATCGGCGGCGTCGAACTTCATGGGAATGTGTTGCGGGCAGTTGCTGTCCCATGCGGTGATCTTGAACAGGATCGCCTGTTCTGGCTTCGCCTTGTAATCCTTCGGCATCAGCGACGCCGTCAGCGCGGGGTCGTCCTCGACCACCCGCGCCTCGCCCCAGATTTTGATCCGGCGGCGGTTCACATAGTCGATCAGGAAAATGTATGCCTTGGGATTTTCGCTGAGATTGCCCTGCGTGATGTATTGCCGGTTGCCGCGATAATCCGCGAAAGCCAGCGTCGTCTTGTCGAGAATCCTGATAAAGCCGGCTGGGCCGCCGCGGTGCTGGATATAGGGCTGACCGTCGGCGTTGGCGGTCGCCAGAAAGAAACTGGTCTGCTCGCCGATAAAGCCGGCGAGGGCCGCGTCGATCTCGGTGCGAAAGCCGCCGCCGTCTTCCATGTGGGCGTAGCCACCGCGCGAGCCCTTGCGGGCCTGAATCGCCTTCACGGCGGGTGTGAAGGCAACGTCGCTGGAATAGGTGTGGGTGGTCGTCATGGCGGACCTCCGGGCCGGTCGTCAGAATAGTCTCCAATGTAGCGCGCTGCCTGATTTGCATAATCATCGGCGTTGACAGTTGATCATTGCAGGATATGAAATAATGCCATGGACCGTATCGACGCCATGCGCGCCTTTGTTTCCGTGGCGGATCTCGAAGGCTTCGCGCCCGCCGCCCGCAAACTCGGGCTGTCGGCCTCGGCGGTGACGCGGCTGATTGCCAGCCTTGAAAACCATCTCGGCGCGCGGCTGCTCCAGCGCACCACGCGCTCGGTAACGCTCACCGACATCGGAGCGCGCTATCTCGAACGGGCACGGCGGATTCTCGCCGACATCGAGGAGGCCGAAGGCTCGGCGCAGGCCGAACGCACCCAGCCTTCGGGCAGGCTCATCGTTTCCGCGCCGCTGATGTTCGGGCGGCTGCACGTCGGGCCGATCATGTCGGCCTATCTGAAAAAATATCCGGAGGTGAGCGCCGAACTCCGGCTGTCGGACCGGATGGTCAATCTGGTGGATGAGGGTGTCGATCTTGCCGTGCGTATCGGGCATCTGGCGGATTCCAGCGTGGTCGCGCGCACTGTGGGCGACATGCGGCGGATCGTGGTTGCTTCGCCGCGTTATCTTAAAGTTCGCGGCACGCCGTCGAAGCCGTCCGACCTGGCCGGACACGAGGTCATACAATTCTCCGGCGCCACGTCCCTGTCCGAGTGGCGCTTCATGGAAAACGGCCGCGAGTTTCGTGTGCCGAACACCTCGCGCTTCGCCACCAACAGCACCGATGCGGCGGTGCTGCACGCCGAGCAGGGCGGCGGGCTGATCAGCGTGCTGGCCTATCAGGTGGCGGATGCGCTCAAGGCCGGCCGGCTCAGGATCGTGCTGGCGAAGTATGAACTGCCGCCGATGCCGATTCATCTGGTGTATCCGACCTCGCGGCTGCTGTCGGCGAAGGTCAGGGCGTTCGCCGATCTCGTGATCGCACAGGCGAACTGGCGGTTCGGGACGGCGTAGCGAGGAGGATCAGGATTTCCGGCTCGGAATCTTGAACGTGGCGTTCGCCCGCGCGCAAGGCTCACCATCTGCTGTGACGAAGCATTGCGCGAAGCAGATCGATCCGCCGATTTTGGTGAATGTGGTTTCGAACGCGAGCCACTGGCCGATCTTGGCGGAGCCGAGATAATCCACCGACAGGTTGATCGTGACGATGCCCGAGAGGCCGCCCTTGAGGCTGCAACTCAATCCCATCGCATTGTCGGCCAGTGCTGCGATCAGCCCGCCATGAATCAATCCGCGCGAATTGGTATGTGCCTCGGCGAGACGCAGTCCGAGGATGTAGGCTTCCGGAGTCGCCTTGAAATAGATCGGCTCCCACGGCTCGGTGAGCGGGCTGCGGCGCGGGTGGCGCGCAAAGCCGGCGGGAATATCGGCAGGAGCGTCGGTCATCGTCATTGGTGTCTTTCAAATGATGTGTGCTGCGGTTGCTTCATCATAAAGCCGGCCGCGCGCGCAATCATTCGAAATCAAGTTTGAAACGTGGTGCTGCCGCATGTTTGAAACGGCAGAGGCGTCAATACGGCAAGCCGACATAATTTTCCGACAGCGAGGTTTTCGCGGCATCGGACTCGATCAGGTAGGACAATTCCGCGCGCTGGATGCGCGCGCTGAATTCGTCGGTGCCGGGGAAACGATGCAGCATCGATGTCATCCACCACGAGAAGCGTTCGGCCTTCCAGACGCGGCTGAGCGCTCGGCGCGAATAATCGTCGATGCCGGCGGCGGATTTCTCAGCATAGAACTCGCGCAAGGCCGTGGACAGATAATGCACATCGCTGGCGGCGAGGTTGAGACCCTTGGCGCCGGTCGGCGGCACGATATGCGCGGCGTCGCCGGCCAGAAACAGCCGGCCGAACCGCATCGGCTCGGCGACGAAGCTTCGCAAAGGCGCGATGCTTTTTTCAATCGACGGT
>JAGVII010000602.1 GCA_020056155.1 Afipia sp. | reverse complement strand
TTTGCGTGCATCAACATATTTGGCGGCTTCCTTGTCACCCAGCGCATGCTGGCGATGTACAAGAAAAAGCAGAAGTGACGGGGCAGGGAACATGAACGCGAATCTCGCAGCGCTGCTCTATCTCGTCGCTGGCGTCCTCTTCATCATGTCGCTGCGCGGCCTGTCGAGCCCCGCCTCAAGCCGCCAGGGCAACTTCTTCGGCATGATCGGCATGGCGATCGCCATCGCCACCACGCTGGCGGCACATCCGCCGACCAGCGCAACCGGCTGGATCCTGGTGATCCTCGGCATCGCCATCGGCGGCGGCATCGGCGCGGTGATCGCCCGCCGCGTGCCGATGACCTCGATGCCGGAACTGGTCGCGGCTTTCCACTCGCTGGTTGGCATGGCCGCGGTGCTGGTCGCTGCTGGCGCGTTCTATGCGCCCGCCGCATTCGACATCGGCGCCCGCGGCAGCATCCATGCATCGAGCCTCATTGAGATGTCGCTCGGCGTCGCCATCGGCGCGCTGACGTTCACCGGTTCGGTGATCGCGTTCCTCAAGCTGAGTGGCCGCATGAGCGGCGCGCCGATCATTCTCCCGGCCCGCCACATCATCAACATTGTGCTGGCGCTGGCGCTGGTGTTCTTCATCTACGGCCTCGTGGTATCGCAGAGCTCGTTCGATTTCTGGATGATCACCATTATCGCGCTGGTGCTCGGCGCCCTGCTGATCATCCCGATTGGCGGCGCGGACATGCCGGTCGTGATCTCGATGCTCAATTCCTATTCGGGCTGGGCAGCGGCGGGCATCGGCTTCACGCTGGGCAACTCGGCGCTGATCATCACCGGCGCGCTGGTCGGCTCCTCCGGTGCGATCCTGTCCTACATCATGTGCCACGCGATGAACCGCTCCTTCATCTCGGTGATCCTCGGCGGCTTCGGCGGCGACAGCGGCCCGGCCGCGGCGGGCACCGGCGAAGTCAAGCCGGTGAAGCTCGGTTCGGCGGACGATGCGGCTTTCATCATGAAGAACGCGCAGAAGGTCATCATCGTGCCGGGCTACGGCATGGCGGTGGCGCAGGCGCAGCACGCGTTGCGAGAAATGGCCGACACGCTGAAGAAGGAAGGCGTCGAGGTGAAGTACGCGATTCATCCGGTCGCGGGCCGCATGCCCGGCCACATGAACGTGCTGCTGGCTGAAGCCAATGTGCCTTACGACGAGGTGTTCGAACTCGAGGACATCAACTCGGAATTCGCGCAGGCCGACGTCGCCTTCGTGATCGGCGCCAACGACGTGACCAACCCGGCGGCGGAAGAAGATCCGAAATCGCCGATCTATGGCATGCCGGTGCTGCAGGTCTGGAAGGCCGGCACCGTGATGTTCATCAAGCGCTCGCTGGCGTCGGGCTATGCCGGCGTCGACAATCCGCTGTTCTATCGTGACAATACGATGATGCTGCTCGGCGACGCCAAGAAAATGACCGAGAACATCGTCAAGGCGATGTAGGCGCAACCAGCCCTCAACTGACGGAAACAAAAGAGGCCGTGTTTTGCACGGCCTCTTTTTGTTACGCCTTTGGCAGGCGGTAGATGGCGCAGAGCTTGTTGCCATCCAGATCGCGCAGATAGGCACAGTGCATTTTAATCTCGCCCATTCCACGGATGCCCGGCGGTTCCTCGCACGTCGTGCCGCCGTTCGCGATGCCGCTCGCATGCCAGGCATCGGCCTGTTCCGCTGAGGCCGCGAGAAAGCCGATGGTGCCGCCGTTGGCCGGCGTGGCGGGTTTGCCGTCAATCGGCTTTGTCACCGAAAAAGTCCCGGTTTTGGTGCGATAGAAGACGCGATGGCGATCGACGACTCCCGGCGGCACTCCGAGCGTGCCCAGCAGCCTGTCGTAAAAAGACTTGGCCTTTTCGAGATCGTTGGTCCCGATCATGACGTGAGAGAACATTCTTTCGTTTCCTTCCCAAAAATCAGTTCTTTTTGGTTAAGGCATCTCGCTTCCGCGTGCAAATCTCCTCCGGACTGGCTAGGCCTTTTGCCGTCGCGCCGTTAGTATCGAGCTTATGAGTGCCCATACACACATGCCACGGTCAGCCTGGATTTATCCCGCGCTGGCCGTTTTGCTTTATGTTGGCACCGAAATCCCTGCGCTCGGCATCGGCTTCACCCGGACGCCGGCGGGGCTGGTTTTCGCGGCGGTGCTGCTGGTCGTCCTGTTCGGCACCGTGTTTGCCGCGGTCCACCATGCCGAGGTGATCGCGGAGCGGATCGGAGAGCCCTATGGCACGCTGCTGCTGACGCTCTCGGTGACCATCATCGAGGTGGCCCTGATCGCCACCATCATGCTCGGAGAGAGCGGCGTGCCGACGCTGGCGCGCGACACCGTGTTCGCGGTGGTGATGATCGTATGCAACGGCCTCGTCGGCATCTGTATCCTTGTGGGCGGCCTGCGCTATCGCGAGCAGGATTTCCAGGTCACGGGCGCCAACGTCTACCTCAGCGTGCTCATCGTGCTGGCGACCATCACGCTGATCCTGCCGAACTACACCGAGACCACGCCCGGCCCGGTTTATTCCGCCAGCCAGCTCGGCTTCGTCAGCGTCGTCACCATCGTGCTGTACGGCGTGTTCCTCTACACCCAGACCATCCGCCACCGCGATTACTTCATCGTAGGCGCGGGGGAGGGGGAGCAGGATCACGCCCCGGCGGGCCGCCTGCTTCTGATCAGCGGGCTGCTGCTGCTGGCCTCGCTGGTCGGCGTGGTGATGCTGGCCAAGAAGTTCTCGCTGGTGGTGGACGCGGGTGCTGCCGCCATCGGCGCGCCGCCGGCTTTCGCCGGCGTGGTCGTCGCATTGCTGATTCTTCTCCCCGAAGGCATCGCGGCGGTCGCCGCCGCGCGCAAGAACGATCTGCAGAAGAGCATCAACCTTGCGCTCGGCTCCTCGCTGGCCACCATCGGCCTGACCGTGCCGGCAGTCGCGGTCGCGACCTATTTGCTGGACAAGCGGCTGGTGCTCGGTCTCGAGACCCGCGACACCATGCTGCTGGTCATGACCTTCCTGGTCAGCCTTGCCACCTTCGGCACCGGCCGCACCAACATCCTTTACGGCCTGGTGCATCTGGTGATGTTCGCGGTCTTCCTGTTCCTGGTGCTGGTGCCTTAAACTCAACGCCTGATGTCAGGCGCTTACTGATAAGCCGCGACGATATCGGTGATGGCGCGTTCGAGCTGCTTGGCGGTGGCGCACTGCCGTACGACGCTGCAATAGGTCGCGTAACGCGGCATTTCCGAATCGCCCCAGCCCCACACCATCCGGCCTTCGGGATTGAGCCACACCAGCCGCTTGGACCGCTCGGAGATGCGCCGAAGAATATCGGCGCGGGGGTCGAGGTTGTTGGTGCGCGCGTCGCCGAGCACGATCACCGTGGTCTGCGGCGTCACTGCGCTGAGACACATCTTTTCGAAATCGGCCAGCGACTTGCCGTAGTCGGAGGAACCGAAGCCGACCTGCGTCATGATCTCCTTCATCGCCTTGTCGGCGTCCAGCTCCTCGAGGATATCGCTGACCTCGATCAGGTGGCCGGAGAAGGCGAAGGAGCGGACGTCGGACACAACCTCATGAAGGCTGTAGATCAGCAGCAGGAAGAAGTCGGAGACGCGCGCGACCGATCCGCTGACATCGCAGATCGCGATGATCTTCGGCTTGTCGCGGTGGCGGCGCTTCCATGTGGTCAGGAACGGTACGCCGCCCCATGCCGCGTTGCGCCGGATCGTGCGGCGAACGTCGAGATGGCCGCGCCGCTGACGCTTGCGCGGCTTGCTGTAGCGCTCGCGCAGCCGTCGCGCGATCTGGCGGATCAGCACGCGCATCTGCTGGATTTGCCGCTGGTCGAGCTGCGACATCGGCGCGTTGCGCAGGATGTCGTTGCGCAGGTTCTCGGTTTCCTCGCGGCCATACAGCAGCAGCGCCTGCGAAACGGTGTCGCGCACGTTCTCGCGCAGCGCCTCGGTCGCGGCGGCAAGGCGTTCGGCCTCCGCCGGATTGCTGGCGGTCAGGGCATCGAGATCGTCCCGCAATTGCGCGATGCCGAGTTCGTTGAGAATCTTGCTCGAATAGATGCCGCGCTGGGTGAAGAACCGGATCTCGGACAACTCCGCGGCGGCAGAGGCATTCGCTATCGCCGCGGCGAGAGCATTGCGGTCCTGCGACATCAGCATCTGGGCCAGCGGACCGAGGCCCGAAGGAGGGGCCGCCGCGGCGGCGCCCGGCGGCATCTGCTCGCTCGCGCCCTCGCTGTTGTCTCCGGATTCGCCCGCCTCGTTGTCTTGCGGCGGCGGTCCGGTGATTTCAGGCTGCTGGAAGAACAGGTCGAAGCATTCGCCGAGCGCCCGTTTGTCGTCGGTGCTTTTAGCGAGGGTCAGCAGAAACGTGTCACGCAGGATTTCGCGGTCGGTAAAGCCGATCTCGGAAACCGCCCGCATTGCGTCGATGCTTTCGGAGGGCGAGATCCGCACCCCGGCCCCGCGGGCCGCCCGAAAGAAGCGATGCAGATTCTCTCTCATCCGGCCCTAACCGAAGACATTCCAGTGTGGTGGTTCGCAAGTCCGCATCGTCAGGACACTAGCTGGCGTGTCCTGCCGATGAAGGCGGTGACCTGGGGCATGGTGGTCTCGATGTCGGCCTCGTACTTGAGCAGGACGTTGAGCGTGTCCTTGACCATCTGGTGATCCAGTTCGCTCGCCTGCAGCAGGACCAGCACCCGCGCCCAGTCGATGGCTTCCGATACCGACGGCAGCTTCTTCAGGTCAAGCGTGCGGACGTCGTTGATGAAGCTGACGATCTGCCGCCGCAGCGATTGCGATATGCCGGGCACGCGGCTCTCGACAATGCGCTCCTCAAGTTTCTGCTCGGGAAAACCGATATGCAGGTGGAGACAGCGCCGCTTCAGCGCATCGCCGAGATCGCGCTCGCTGTTGGAGGTCAGGATCACCGTGGGTGGCGCGATCGCGGAGATGGTGCCGAGTTCCGGCAGCGTCACCTGAAAGTCGGACAGGATTTCGAGCAGCAGCGATTCGAATTCCGCGTCGGACTTGTCGATTTCGTCGATCAGCAGCACGCAGCCCTTTGGCTGCTCAAGCGCCTGCAGTAGCGGGCGCGGCTCGACGAATTCCTTTGAAAAAAACACGTCGCCGAAATCGTGCAGCTTGTTCAGCGCGGCCGGCAGCGTCTCGGCGTCGCCGAGCACTTCGCCGAGCTTGTCCTTGAGGATTTGCGTGTAGAGCAGCTGCTTGGCGTATTTCCACTCGTAAAGCGCCTTGGCTTCGTCGAGGCCTTCATAGCATTGCAGACGGATCAGCTTGAGGCCGCGCCATGCCGCGATCGCTTTTGCAAGCTCGGTCTTGCCGACGCCGGCCGGCCCTTCCACCAGGATGGGCTTCTCGATTCGTTGCGACAGGTAAACCGCGGTCGCGATCTGACGGTTGGCGATGTAGCCCGCCGAGGCCAGACCTTGTTCGACCGCGTCGATGGAGGCTGCCGGCTGATATTCGGTCAAGATCGTGAACTCCAGAAAGCTTGCTGTCGGTGCGGGACGCCGGAGGCCCGGCACAGGCTGCTCCGTGGAGGAACCCGGCTATTTGCTACGCCGCCCGAAGGCTTTCGTCCATATCAGCCCGGCCATGCATCTGCGCAGACCGGAACCGCTGTGCGAAATGAGGCAGAATCGAAGGCTCTGGCATTGTTGTGACTTCGGTGCATCTTGCCTGTT
>JAGVII010000232.1 GCA_020056155.1 Afipia sp. | reverse complement strand
TCGCATCCGGGTTCACCTCGATCGGGTGTATGCCTTGCACCAGCCGCACGCTCCCCGGCGAGGATCCGCGTGCGGGCCGCTGGCGGGACAGAGGCAAGACGGAATGCGGTATTCACGTCACCAAAACCTCTTGAAATTTTGCCTTCTTGAAAATCGCGATTTCTTGGAACGTTTGCCCAGCAAGCTTGCCAAGAATGAAATCCGGTTTCGTTGACAGAACCGCGCGATTTCCACAGTTTCACGCCTTCCCTGATGGCGATGATGCCGTCAGTTCGAATGGAGCTTGAAATGGTTCGCCGCAATCCAGCCATCGCCCGTCTTCTCGTGGCTGGAAGTTTGATCTGGGTGACCTCCGCGCTTGCCGCGGATGTGTCGCTGCTGAACGTGTCGTACGATCCGACGCGCGAGCTTTACGGCGACTTCAACAAGGCGTTCGCGGCCGCGTATCAGAAGGACACCGGCAAGAGCATCGAGATCAAGCAGTCGCACGGCGGATCGGGGGCGCAGGCGCGCTCGGTGATCGACGGTCTGCGGGCCGATGTGGTGACGCTGGCGCTGGCCTACGACATCGATGCGATCGCGGGCAAGAAGCTGATGGCGAAGGACTGGCAGGCCAGGTTGCCGCAGAATTCATCGCCCTATACCTCGACCATCGTGTTCCTCGTGCGCACCGGCAACCCCAAGGGTATCAAGGACTGGGACGATCTGGTGAAGAGCGGCGTGCAGGTCATCACGCCCAATCCCAAGACGTCGGGCGGCGCGCGCTGGAATTATTTCGCGGCGTGGGGCTACGCGCAGAAAAAGTACGGCTCCGCAGACAAGGCCAGGGCGTTCGTCGCAGACATCTTCAAGAATGTCCCGGTGCTTGACACCGGCGCGCGCGGCTCCACCGTGACGTTCGTCGAGCGCGGCGTCGGCGACGTGCTGCTGGCGTGGGAAAACGAAGCCTTCCTCGCGGTGAGGGAATTCGGCAAGGACAAGTTCGAGATCGTGACGCCGCCGCTGTCGATCCTCGCCGAGCCGCCGATCGCGGTGGTGGATACCGTGGCTGACAGGAAAGGCACGCGCGCCGCCGCCGAGGCTTACCTGAAATACTGGTACACCACGGAAGGCCAGGAAATCGCGGCGCGGAATTTCTATCGTCCGCGCGATGCCGCGGTCGGCGAGAAGTATGCGGACTTCTTTGCAAAGGTTACCCTTTTCACCATCGACGACGTGTTCGGCGGCTGGACCAAGGCGCAAAAGGAGCACTTCGATGAAGGCGGCGTTTTCGATCAGATCTACAAGAACTGAGGATCGAAGTGTTAGGTAGGACGCTCTCCGCCGTCATGCCCGGGCTTGTCCCGGGTATCCACGTCTTGCTTAGACGATGAGATAAGAAAGGCGTGGATGGCCGGAATAAATCCGGCCATGACGGAATTTTGCGAAAATGGGGGCATCGTGAGCGGAGGAACGGGACGACGACAGGCATTGCCGGGTTTTGGCCTCACCATGGGGCTGACGCTCACATGGCTGTCCATCATTGTCCTGATTCCGCTCGCGGGTCTTTTCCTGAAGACTTCCGAACTCAGCCTCTTCCAGTTCTGGGAGATTCTCACCGCCCGCCGCACCCTCAACGCGCTGAGAATTTCGTTCGGGCTGGCGTTCCTGGCCGCGGTGGTCAATCTCGTGATGGGCATGATCATCGTCTGGGTGCTGGTGCGCTATCGTTTTCCCGGCCGGCGCATCTTCGACGCTATCGTCGACATTCCCTTCGCGCTGCCGACCGCCGTGGCCGGCGTCGCGCTGACGGCGCTGTTCGCGCAGAAGGGCTGGCTCGGCGCGCCGCTGGCCGAGATCGGCATTAAAGTCGCCTTCACGCCAATCGGCATTTTCGTGGCGATGATCTTCATCGGTTTTCCGTTCGTGGTGCGCACGGTGCAGCCGGTGCTGATCGATCTGGAAATCGAGGTCGAGGAGGCCGCCGCCAGTCTCGGCGCGTCGCGCTGGGACATCATCCGGCGCGTGATCCTGCCGAGCCTGACGCCTGCGATCCTGACCGGCTTTGCGCTGGCGTTCGCCCGCGCCGTCGGCGAATACGG
>JAGVII010000492.1 GCA_020056155.1 Afipia sp. | reverse complement strand
GCTCGCCATCTCGCTCTCCTCATCTACAAATCGAGAGCGAGAACAGATCGCGTCCGCCAGAGCCTATTCAAGCGTGTAAGAATTCAGCGCTCACCTAGATCCCTGTTGTCCGCGCGAGGTTTCCCTGTTCTTCGAAATGCGTTCCCTGTTAATTTTGTAGGGAATTATCGCCAAAAGCGCTGCGCCGCAGTGGTTTCTCGCCTCCAAGCTCCTCTGGGGAGGCCAAAATCGCGAATTTCCCTGTAAAATTCCCTGTTACCAGGGAATTCGCTTAGAGACGGGTGCGATCAGCACTGCGTCGCCAGCCAGCCAGTGTGGATTTTGGAGAATTTCCTTTTTAGGCGTGAGAAAGGCCCGCCATTGGCGGGCTTTTCGTGCATGCGGAGTCTCTGCAGAGACCGGATTCGAACCACTATCTTACGAAATCGGGGGCCAGTCTCCACTCAACCATTGAAGAATTCCCGTTTTCTGGAGACTCGCCTCAGAGACAAAACAATAAAGCCACTGCGCGGTAGGGGCGTCAGTGACGGTCATTTCGGAGACGCTTGATTTATGAGACCTACGCCTTCAACTCCGCGCAGTTCAATAGCGCTTCGCAAATCCAGCAGTCGTGCGTCGATAAATCTCTGATGGCTTGGTTCGCCGCTGCCTCCGCGGTTGCTTCCAAATTGGCGTCTTCAGTTGTAACGAAACTGAGTATGAACCTCGTGTTCTTGCAGCGTGCATGCGAGCATTTGTTGACTGGATAGCTTTTAGGGAAAACTTCGTCAGTTTGTGAATGAGAAGAAAATGCATATCTCTATCAGTTACATGCGTTCCCGGGTCGATAGACTGAGGAAATAGCAAGTCGAGCGCTGGTTTTGAGCTCGTTAACCACTCGGTAACTTTTGCCAACCGGTAAACTGGCAAAAATGTAGAGTGCAACCCCAAGGCGCATCAAGTGCCAAGGGGTAGCGTTGTGTCCGAGTTGAGTGAGGCGTCGACGAAGCGCGCGCTTACGCCAGCGACCTTTATCGAGCGTTGGTCCGGCCGTGAAGGCGGGCAGGAGCGCTCGAACTATTCGATGTTTCTGCGCGAGTTGAGCGAAATCATTAGCGCGCCGATCCCCGATCCAGCGTCAGCGTCTCATGAGTTCAATGACTACGTTTTCGAGCGCGTTGTGGAGCGCAGGCGCCCTGACGGCACAATCGAACGTGGTCGGATAGACCTCTACAAGCGCAATTGCTTCATTCTCGAGGCCAAGCAGAGCCGCCAGAAGGGTGCGAAGAAAGCTGTAATCGAGGGGCAGGCTGACCTCTTTGCAGATTCGAAAGCACAACTCGCGCACAGCGACGCGATAGACCATCTAATGATCAATGCCCGCCGACAAGCGGAGGGGTACGCCCAGGCGCTGCCCAAAGACCATGCCTATCCTCCTTTTTTGCTCACTTGCGATGTAGGAAGAACCCTTGAGGTCTACGCAGACTTTTCCGGGCATGGCCGGCATTACACTCAATTTCCAGATGCTCGAAATTTTCGCATAGAACTTCCGAAGCTAATTGATCCGGAGGTCAGGGAGCACCTGCGCCGCATTTGGGTAGAACCTCTCTCGCTGGACCCATCTGTACAAACAGCAAAGGTCACCCGCGAGATTGCCGGAACACTCGCCGAAGTTTCGAAGGCGCTGGAAGCTCGCGGTTTTCCTCAAACAGAAGTGGCAGTTTTTCTAATGCGCTGCCTGTTCACAATGTTCGTGGAGGATGTCGAGCTTATCAGAAAGGATAGTTTCAAGGAGTTATTGTCTCGTTGCGTGGCGAAACCTGACTTGTTTCCACACGAGATGAACGATCTTTGGAAACACATGGACGTTGGCGACTATTCGCCAGCAGTCGGCGAAAAGCTGCTCCGCTTCAATGGAAAACTCTTTAAGAACGCCCAGGCGTTACCTCTTTTGAAGGCGGAGATAATACTGCTCCGACAGGCGGCCGATGCGGATTGGCGAGATTTAGAACCGGCAATTTTCGGCTCACTCTTTGAACAAGCGCTGAATGCCGATGAACGGAAGCGACTTGGTGCGCACTACACTCCCCGAGCACATGTGGAACGTCTGGTAAACGCAACCGTCATCGAACCATTGACGCAAGACTGGTTGGCTGCCCAAGCGGCGGCTGAGCGCGCATTAAGGTCAGGATCGAAATCAAACGCTGTCCGAGAGGTTGGAGATTTCCTAAAGGCGCTTTCTAGCGTCCGCGTTCTGGATCCAGCCTGCGGCACAGGAAATTTTCTGTATGTTTCACTTCGCTTGATGAAGCAGCTCGAGGGCGAGGTACTAAAACAGCTCCAGGACATCGATGGAGATGATGCCCTAAAAAAATACGCTGGCGTTTCGGTAAAGCCGGATCAATTTTTAGGGATGGAGGTCAATCGAAGAGCTATTGAGATTGCCGAACTGGTTTTGTGGATTGGTTATCTGCAATGGCATCTTCGCACGCGTCCCGAGCGACCTGCCGAACCTGTGCTCGGCAACAGTGACCACATCGTCAATCGCAACGCGCTTCTTGCCTGGGAAGGATACCCAGCCGCACCCACACGAACTGTCAAGGGCAAGGCCAAATCTCCCTACTTCAGCGCGGGAGTTAAAATGCCGGACTGGCCCGCTGCTGATTTTATCGTGGGTAATCCTCCCTTTATTGGGGGGAAAGACATTCGTGAACGACTTGGTAGCGACTACGCAGAAGCGCTCTGGAAAACCTACTCGCATGTAAATCCGTCGGCGGATTACGTCATGTATTGGTGGGATCGAGCGGCAGATATTCTAACCCGCAAAGGAACTCGTCTTCGACGGTTCGGGTTTGTTACTACAAACTCTATTACTCAGGTATTTCAGCGCCGTCTTGTTGAACAGCGAATTAAAGCTGCGCAGCCAATCTCGATCATGCTCGCAGTTCCTGACCATCCGTGGACCAAAGCAAGTAAAGACTCTGCGGCGGTTCGGATTGCCATGACGGTAGCAGAAGCTGGGGTACATGAAGGGGTCCTTCGGGAAGTCGTACGAGAGGATCGAATAGAAACGGACGAACCCTTGATTATATTTTCTGAGCAAAAAGGCTCGATTAATGCCGATTTGACAATCGGTGCGGACCTGACGCGCGCTAAAGCGCTGCTGGCGAGTGACGGTCTGTGCTCACCAGGTGTAAAGCTTCACGGAGACGGTTTCATAGTTACTCGAGACGAAGCTGCGCGTCTTGGCCTCGGTCGCCGAGCAAACCTATCGAAGTACATTCGAGAGTACCGGAATGGTCGAGACTTAACTGCCCGCTCTCGCGACATATTGGTAATCGATTTATTTGGACTAAATGCGAGAGACGTTCGTTCGCAGTATCCCGAGGTATACCAGCATTTGTTAGAAACCGTGAAGCCCCATCGCGACGCGAACAATCGCGCGTCCTATCGCGATAACTGGTGGCTCTTTGGCGAGCCACGCCGTGATCTGCGCCCTGCACTGTCAAAACTGCATCGCTATATTGCGACGGTAGAGACCGCGAAGCATCGCGTCTTTCAGTTTCTCGACACCTCCATCCTTCCCGACAACATGCTGATCGCAATCGCTTCAGACGACGCCTACCATCTTGGAGTATTGTCGTCCCGTGTTCACTCCGTGTGGGCTCTCCGCGCCGGTGGTTGGTTGGGAATAGGCAATGATCCCCGATACTCAAAATCGAGATGTTTTGACCCGTTTCCGTTTCCGAATACTTCCGCAGCGATAAAGCGCCGGATCTCAAAACTTGCTGAAGAACTTGACGCGATGCGAAAGTTTGTCCTCTCAGACAATCCGGAACTGACGCTCACATCGCTCTATAATGTAGTCGAAGAGATCAAGAATGGATCCCCACTTAGCGAGAAGAGCGTACACACAAAGGAACGCGGTCAAGTGCTCATTCTCAAGCATTTGCACGAACAGATCGATGAGTTGACTTTCGAAGCATACGGTTGGCCAAGCCATATCACCGAAAATGAAATTCTGATCAATTTATCGGTCCTTAATGGTCAGCGAGCTTCAGAAGAAGCACGGGGATTAGTCCGATGGCTTCGGCCGGATTACCAAATTGAAAAATTCGGAGCTCTCGCGCACCGGGCAGACAAGATTCAAGAGATTTCTGTTGCCCCGAAATTTCGCGCTAAGTATGCCTTTCCAGAGACGCCGAAGGATCAAGCAGGGCAGGTCTTGCAACTACTCCGACGAAGCACAAAACCTCTCACTGCTGAAGAAATTGCAGCCGCCTTCAAGGAAGGGGACGCTATTTTGGTTGACGTTAAAGATATCCTCCAGTCCTTCAGCCGGCTCGGTGACGCTAACTCCTTCGATAACGGAAGGAGTTTTATTGCTCATACCGCATGAGCGGGATAAGATTCTTTGATCAAGGGCGCTACGCGGACGTGCCTCTACCGATACTAAGCATCTTTTGCGTTCAGTGAGATCTTGAAGGACCGAGATGCCGATACGGCTCGGGCGCTTGCGCCTCATCCTCCGGAGCTTTAGCGCAGGAGCATGCCTCTATTTCCACTTGCTACGGTCGTTCGTTTAATCATTAGTCGATGGATGGTTCCCTTGTATGGAAAAGTTGATAGCGGATGACGCGGGGGCCTCCATGGCGACTTTGCAAGAGATGATAGTCGAGAAAATCATTGCCGAACTCTCGGACAACAAATCACTAAGCGTGGAAAAGATCAGTGCCCTGCGCGATCTGTTGCAAAGGAACGCGAAAGTTCGGGCGGATGACTTGGTCAAGATCTTTGCGAACGACGGTGGCCAACTTGCATGATCAAGATCGTCGCGGCGCACATCGAGGAAGTTCGCGGTATTCGCAAGCTCGATATCAAACTCGGCCAGGCTACGTTCGCCGTTTCCGGGCCCAACGGGTCGGGTAAAAGCGGCGTCATCGACGCGATCGAGTTTGCGCTTACCGGCCAGATCGGTCGGCTGACGGGGCCTGGCACCAAAGACCTGTCCGTGGGTGAGCACGGGCCGCATGTCGATAAAGCAAAGTTTCCGGACGCGGCTTTTGTGACGCTGGAGGTGTATTTTCCGGCTCTCAATAAGACAGCGACGATCACGCGCAAGGTGTCGTCGCCCAAGAAGCCTGAGATCACGCCGAAAGATTCTGACATCAAGGCGGCCTTTGACGGCATCGCGGCGCACCCCGAAATCACGCTGTCGCGCCGGGAAATCCTCCGCTTTATTCTTGTCGAGCCGACGAAGCGGTCGGACGAAATCCAGACCATCTTGAAGCTTGACGATATCGGGCAGATCCGTAGCGCGCTCAACACCGCCCATAACCGCGTTCAAACGGCGTTAAAGACCGCGGAAGTTCAATCCGGCTCAAGCCGGGATACACTGGCGCGCCACCTCAGCATTGCGGACTTCAAATCCGAAGAGATCCTGACAGCCGTTAACCTCCGCAGGAAGATCTTGAATCTTCCCGGGATCACCAAGCTGGAGCCTGACACCCGGCTCGACGAGGGCTTGGTCGAGGCCGGTAAGGTGGCGGCGGAATTCAACAAGCAATCCGCGCTCCGTGATTTGGCGGCACTTGCTGACGCGGCGGCAACGGCTACCGATGCGGGCAAGCCAGCGGCCGATGCCATTCTAGCAGGCCTGTCGCGACTGGAATCAGACCCTTCGCTCTTGCAGGCGCTTCATCACCGCGCCCTGATTGAACAAGGCCTCGATCTCATTGACGGCCCGCTTTGCCCGTTGTGCGACCACGAATGGCCGGATGAGGAGCATTTGCAGGCGCACCTAGCTGCCAAGCTCACAAAGTCCGGAGAAGCCTCCAAATTACAGGCTGCCTTGCTCGCTGCGGGAAACGATCTCGCGCGGGAATGCGTAAGGTTGAGAGAACTGCTTGCGGCGGGATACCGGATCGCTAGCGCTCTGAACGACGCGGCTTCAAGGTCAATCATCGAAGCATGGGGCAAGGACGTCGAAGGACTGCGACCGGAACTTGGGAAAGTGGACGGACTGCTACGACTAAAGCCCCGACTTTCTTCGGGTTGGGCCGCGGTTCCGGAGGAGTTCTTGAAGGTCCTTGCTGGACTGATCGCCATCGTCGAAGCCCGGCCGGATCAAACGGCTACGCTGGATGCACAGACGTTTCTTTCGACAGCGCAGCTTCGCCTTGAAGATCATCGCGCGGCGTTGCGCCAGCGGCAGCGCGCTGAAACGGCGAGCGCGGCTGCAAAAGTGACCTACGATGCCTATTGCAAGGTGATGGAGGCCGAGCTCGACGCGCTGTATCAGGATGTTCAAGAGGATTTCAGCACCTTCTACCGCTTGATCAACGAGGGCGACGAGGAGAAGTTCACGGCGAAGCTGACACCCAGCGCGGGCAAGCTGGACTTCTCCGTGAATTTTTATGAGCGCGGGCTTTTCCCTCCCGCGGCGTTTCACAGCGAAGGGCATCAGGACGGCATGGGAGTCTGTCTCTACCTCGCATTGATGAAACGTCTCTTCGGGGATGCCTTTACACTTGCGCTGTTGGACGACGTAGTGATGTCGGTGGATTCAGGGCACCGTTATCAGTTCTGCAAGCTTCTTAAGACGCATTTTCCAGACACGCAGTTCGTCATCACGACGCATGACCGCCTCTGGGCAGAGCAGATGCGGTCGGCAGGCCTTGTTACAAGCAAAACATCCCTCTCGTTTCACGGCTGGACGGTCGAGACGGGCCCTCTGGTTGAATCCAACATGGAAGTGTGGGACGACATCGCCGCGGCGCTGGCTAAGAATAAAGTACCGGAAGCGGCAGCTAGCCTGAGGCGCCATCTCGAATATGTTGCGCGCCACCTTGCCTGCAACCTCGGAGCAACCCCAGCCTTTAAGTCAGACGGCAATTACGAGCTTGGAGAACTCTTGCCTAGCGTCCTCGTGCGGTTGCGGGAGCTTTGTGGCAAAGCAGCCGATGCTGCGCAATCTTGGGGAAATGCCGAGGATAAGGATGCGGCTCTTGCACGGAAGAAAATGCTCTCGACATGCAACGGCGCGGTGAGTGTGGAGCAATGGGCGGTGAACAAAGCCGTTCACTACAACGAGTGGGCGAACTTCGGACGCAAGGACTTCGAGCCGGTCGTCGCGGCGTTCCGTGAGCTGCTTGGCTGCTTCCAGTGCGAAAAATGCGAGACGTGGCTTTACCTAACTCCGCGCGGCACGCCGGATGCCGCGCGCTGTTCGTGCAGCAGTGTAAATTTGAACCTCAAATCGAAGGGTAAGTAACGGACGCGTCCGGTTTTCGGCATTCAGGAGGCCGGAGGCGTCAAATACGCCAACCGCTGATCCCTCTCTATCGGTATCCGCGTCCATTCGATCAGCGACTGCCTCCTTCTGTCGCAAGGCGGACCTTTGTATTCCATAACATCGGATCTGCGAATGTCTCTTGTAGCAGCAAAGCTAAAATGTCAGCACTGAGCAAAGTTCAGATGTCAGTTTCTGGTCCCTGTGGGGACTTTGGAGGCTGTCATTTCGATGGGTATAGTGTTGATGAGCAAGCGCGAGCTGAACCGTCTTGATGTTCTGGCACGGCTGGATAGCGATAGACTGACCGTCCTCGCTGCGGCCGGCTTGATGAAACTAACACCGCGGCAGACGTATCGGCTGCTGAGCAGATATCGCGAAGGCGGTGCATCAGCGATCGCCAACAAGCGCCGTGGCCGCCCCTCCAACAACCGATTGTCCGACGAAGTGCGTGATCACGCGATCAATCTGGTCCGCCAGCTCTACCCCGACTTCGGACCGACATTGGCGGCCGAGAAGCTGGAGGAGCGTCATGATCTCAAGGTCTCGCGGGAGACGCTGCGTAACTGGATGCGGCGGGGAGGAATCTGGGTATCGCGAGCCGAACGCAAGCGGATCCAGCAGCCTCGGTATCGCCGCGAGCATGTTGGCGAGTTGGTTCAGATCGACGGCTCGGAGCATCGCTGGTTCGAGGATCGCGCGGCTCCCTGTACGCTGCTGGTATTCGTAGATGATGCAACAAGCCGACTGATGGAGCTGCGTTTTGTCACCTCGGAGAGCACATTTGCGTATTTCGAGGCGCTGAAGGCCTATCTTGGCCGACACGGCAAGCCGGTCGCATTCTACTCTGACAAGCATTCCATCTTTCGGGTGTCGAACGAGAACGCGGTCAGCGGCAACGGAATGACGCAGTTCGGACGGGCCTTATCGGAGCTCAACATCGAGATTCTCTGCGCCAATACCAGCCAGGCAAAGGGGCGTGTTGAACGCGCACATCATACGCTGCAGGACCGCCTGGTGAAGGAGTTGCGGCTCGCCGGCATCACTACGATCGATGCGGCAAACGCCTTCCTGCCCGGCTTCGTCGCTCACTACAACGCTCGTTTTGCCAAGCCTCCCGCGCACGGCAAAGATCTCCATCGTCTGCTCGATCCACGGCAGGATCTCGATCAGATCCTGTGCTGGCGTGAGCAACGCAAGGTCTCTCATCAACTGGTGGTGAACTACAATCAAATGAAGCTGACGCTTGAATCCCAGGGTTTGGCAGTTCGCCTGCGCGGCAAGATGGTCGAGATCTATGACTTTCCGGATGGACGGCTCGAGGTTCGCTGGAAAGGCAGATCGTTGCCCTACACAGCCTTCGACAAGCTACAGCGGGTCAGTCATGCCGCAATCGTCGAGAACAAGCGCCTCGGCGAGATTCTTGCCTGGATCAAGGAGCGGCAAGACGGTCAACCTCGCTTCAACACTGTTCCTAAGGGTCCGCGCCGATCAAGCCAGAAGTCCGGGCTTATGAAGAACCGGACCTTGCGGATGAACGAAGCCAGCAACTCAGCCCCAAAATCCTCCCGCCGAGGAAGGCGCCGCTCCGATACGATGGTCTGCGCGGCGCCGTCTCCTGTCCCCTGACAGGCCGCCCTGTGACATTTCTACTTTGCACAAATCGTGACATCTCAACTTGGTTGCAACACAACCTCGATCAGAATCCCAGCGCCCGGCATTGGTCAGACCACGCCAGCGGCAAGGTCTTCGGAATCCGGGTCAAGGATACTGTCGCTGGTTGATCGCCATTCAAAATGGCTTGGGTGATGGTCGGCGCCAGAAACGCATAGCGCAGTTCCAGCCGTACCACCTTTGGATGCAATTTGACGAAGGCGGCCAGCGCTTCGACCGTGTCAAACTTGTTGCTCTGCAGATCGCGTAGCCAGGCATGGGCCCGGACGACGGCCTGCAGAAGCTTTGGATCGGGGGTATTGAGGTTGGCAGATGATGGCGGAGGAGCAGGATTATTCTTGATCGGCGCTCGCCATGGGATCTCGATGACTTCCGAATTGTCTGGCTGTAGGCTGATTGTGATCTTCTTGGGATGAACGATCACTTCAGCAACTGAATCCACGACATGGCGTCTGAGCTGATCGTCAGGTGTTTGCGCGTCGAGTGCGAGGCGTTCCCGTATAGCGCTGATGACAATGTCCTCGATTAGCTGCGCTGATATACGAGCAATTGAACCAGCCTGTTTTTTCCTGCCATGCTGAAGAGCTCGAGAGACATAAAATCGGTAACGAATGCCGTTCTTCACCGTAAAGCTTGGGCTCATCCGGTTGTCACGATCATCGCGAAGCTTGCCAGCTAGAAGCGCCCCGCCGATTGATCGCTTGGTTTGAAGTGTCACGCGGTTCTCGGCGAGAAGTGCCTGCACTTGGTCGAAGGTTTTCTGGTCGAGGATTGGCTTGTGTTCGGCGGGATACCACTTGCCGCCATGATGTACCTCGCCAAGGTAAACGCGGTTTTTCAGGACATGGGCGAGGGGGCCATAGGTGAAGGGGATGCCGCCCCGATATTTCGGCACTTTGGTGTCGCGCCGTTTTGTGACGATGCCGCGGCGATCGAGATCCTGCACCAGCAGGCCGAATGATTTCAGGGCGAGATACTGCTTGAAGATGGTGTGGACAGTCTCGGCTTCCTTCGGGTTGATGATGAGTTTCTTGTTCTTGGCCTCATAGCCGAGCGGGACCGTGCCGCCTGTCCATTTGCCCTTGCGGCGGGAGGCGGCGACCTTGTCCCTAACGCGCTCGGACGCCAGCTCTCGCTCGAACTGGGCGAACGACAGCAGCACGTTGAGGGTCAGCCGCCCCATGGACGAGGTGGTGTTGAACTGCTGGGTCACTGCGACGAAGGAAGTGGATTTCCGGTCGAAGGTCTCCACCAGTTTGGCGAAGTCGGCAAGTGATCGGGTCAGGCGATCGATCTTGTAGACCACGATGACGTCGATCAGCCCGGACTCGATATCAGCCAGAAGCTGCTTCAAAGCAGGGCGGTCGAGGTTGCCGCCCGAATAGGCGGGATCATCATAGGGCTGAGGTAGAACGCGCCAGCCTTGCGAAGCCTGACTTTTGACATAGGCTTCACAGGCTTCGCGCTGGGCATCGAGAGAATTGAACTCAAGTTCAAGTCCATGCTCGGTGGATTTACGCGTGTAGATAGCACAGCGAACCGGTTTTATATTATTTGCGGCCATATCGCCCTCGCTTCGAGACGGATACTGGGGCCGTCTTGCCGATCTCATTCTTTGTCGTCCGCAGCCCAAAGAACTTCGGGCCGTTCCATCGCGTACCGGTGATCCGGTTGGCGATTTCGGAGAGGCTGGTGAAGACCTCGCCTTGGTAGCCGAAGCCCTTGGCTAACACCGTGACCTTGTGAGTCTGGTCGTTCCAAACCCGCACCAGCTCGGAGCCGGCTTTGATCCGCGGTGGTACTTCAAGACGACCCGTCTTTCCGGAAGCCATCGATCGGACTAGGTGCCAGAGTAGCTTCTTTGCCTCTCGGGAAAGACCGCCATAGGCTTTCTCCTGAATCTGCTGGGCAATACTCCGTCGCAGCAGGTCCGGCCCGAACGCCGAAGGCGGTTCGGACTGAAACAATTCGCGGTACCAGACCCGCAAGGCGGCGATCGGCAGTGCGCCGAGCTTATCAAGCTTGGTCTCTACGTCCGGATCAATCGACCGCCCGTTCACTGTCGGGCGGGCGTCCATCACTTGGACCCCGAAGGCCCGCCGATCCGGTAACGACGCTCACCATCAGCCTTGTCGGAGGTCAGGTTGAGATTCAGCTTCTTGCGGACGACTCCGGCAAAGAAACCCCGAACCGAATGCTGCTGCCAGCCGGTCGCCTTCATAATGTCGGCAATGGTCGTGCCGCCCGGCGCACGAAGCATCGCGAGCACCGTAGTCAGCTTGGAAGACTCTCGGACGGGTTGCGGGACCGAGGTTTGGGAGGAGGGCCCTTTCACTGGGGGCGACGACTGGGCAATAGTTTCGCGGGTGCGCGTTGTTAGTGGCTTAACGGCATTTTGCGCTCGTGGGCGCTTTGCCTTCGGCGAACGAGCTTCTTTTACAACCTTCGATGGACGACGTGCCGCTACGATTGGTTTTCTTTTTGCACCGGCTTTGGTCTTCTTGAGTTTCTGGATGTTCATGGGGGCTCCTTCGGGACGAGTGCAACATCAGCGTTGCACTGACCCAACCCGCCGACCGCAATGCGGGGCGGGGAGGAG
>JAGVII010000884.1 GCA_020056155.1 Afipia sp. | reverse complement strand
GAAGCCGACTTCCTTGATGTGGCCGGACTGCTCTTCGCCGAGCAGATTGCCCGCGCCGCGAATATCCAGATCGTGCGACGCCAGCTGGAATCCCGCGCCGAGATTTTCCAGCGACTGGAGCACCTTCAGGCGGCGCTCGGCCTGCGCGGTGATCTTCTGCTGCGCCGGCAGCGTGAACAGCGCATAGGCGCGCAGCTTCGAGCGGCCGACACGTCCGCGCAACTGATAGAGCTGCGCGAGACCGAACATATCGGCGCGATGCACGATCAGCGTGTTCGCCGACGGAATGTCGAGACCCGACTCGACAATCGTGGTGGACAGCAGCACGTCGTACTTGCCGTCGTAGAACGCGGACATGATGTCCTCGATCACGGTCGGCGGCATCTGGCCGTGCGCGACCGCGACCTTCATCTCGGGCACGTGCTTGTCGAGAAAGTCCTTGGCCTCGGCAAGGTATTCGATACGCGGGCAGACGTAGAACGCCTGTCCTCCCCTATATCTTTCGCGCAGCAATGCTTCGCGGATCATCAGCGGATCGTGCGGGGCCACAAAGGTGCGCACCGCGAGGCGATCGACCGGCGGCGACGCGATAATCGACAGTTCGCGCACACCCGTCAGCGCGAGTTGCAGCGTGCGCGGAATCGGCGTGGCCGAGAGCGTCAGCACGTGAACTTCCGCGCGCAACTGCTTCAGCCGCTCCTTGTGGGAGACGCCGAAGTGCTGCTCCTCGTCCACGATCAGAAGGCCGAGATCCTTGAACTTGATGCTCTTGCCCAGCAGCGCGTGGGTGCCGACGATAATGTCGATCTTGCCGTCCGCGAGGTCTTTCTTGACCTGCGTCATCTGCTTGGGCGCGACGAGGCGCGAGGCCTGCGCAACGTTCACGGGAAAGCCCTTGAAGCGCTCGGTGAAGGTCCTGGTATGCTGCCGCGCCAGCAGCGTGGTCGGGACCACGACAGCGACCTGCTTGCCGTCCAGCGCAACCGCAAATGCCGCGCGCAGCGCCACTTCCGTCTTGCCGAAGCCGACGTCGCCGCACACCAGCCGGTCCATCGGACGTCCGGCGTCGAGGTCGTGGAGCGCCGAGTTGATCGCGCCGAGCTGGTCCTCGGTTTCCTCGTACGGAAAGCGCGCGCAGAACTCATCGTAGGTGCCCTGATGCACCGGAAACTTCGGCGCGACGTGGACATGCCGCTCGGCGGCGATCTTGATGAGGTCGCCCGCGATCTCGCGGATGCGGTTCTTCAGCTTGGCCTTGCGCGCCTGCCATCCGCCGCCGCCCAGCCGGTCCAGTTCGACATTGGTCTGGTCGGAACCGTAGCGCGACAGCAGTTCGATGTTTTCGACCGGGAGAAACAGCTTGGTCTCGTTGGCATAGTGCAGTTCGAGGCAGTCGTGCGGCGCGCCGCCCACCTGCAGCGTCTGCAGGCCGACGAAACGGCCGATGCCGTGCTCGACATGCACCACCAGATCGCCGGTGGCGAGGCTGGTGACTTCCGAGATGAAGTTCTCGAGCTTGCGCATGGCCTTGCGCGGCCTGACAAGACGATCGCCGAGAATGTCCTGCTCGGTGATGAGCGCGATGGTCTCGGTCTCGAAACCGGATTCGAGGCCGACCACGGCCAGCATGGTTTCGTTACGCGGTGTCGCCTGCACCGCGCGCCACGAATTGACGCTGGTGGTGTTGAGCAGCTTGTGGTCCTTCAGCATCGAGGCCATGCGGTCGCGCGAGCCTTCGGACCACAGCGCGACGATGACCTTCTTGCGCGCGGCCTGCAGGCCGTTGATATGCGCCACCACGCTCTCGAACACGTTAACCTTGGTATCCCCACGCTCCGGCGCGAAGTCACGGCCCTGCCGCGCATCGATGTCGATGACGCCCTCGCCCTCCGGCAAGGCGAACGGCGTCATCCGCGCCAGCGAACTGTCGGCGAGCAGCGCATTCCATTCCGCGTCGGTGAGATACAGCCGGTCCGGCGGCAGCGGCTTGTAGATCGCGCCGCCGCCCGGCGTGTCCATCACCTCGCGCCGCGCCTCGTAGTAATCGTTGATCTGCGTGAAGCGCTCGCGCGCGGCATCCTCGGCCAGCGGCTCCATCACGATAGGCGCAGCACCGAGATAATCGAACAACGTGTCCATCCGCTCCTGAAACAGCGGCAACCAGTGCTCCATGCCGGGATGACGGCGGCCTTCGCTCACTGCCTCGTACAGCATGTCGTCGCGATCCGGCGCGCCGAACGTCGCGACGTAGCCCATGCGGAAACGCTTGATGGTTTCCGTCACCAGCTGGAATTCCGACACCGGCACGAGATCGAGCCCGCGCATGTCG
>JAGVII010000817.1 GCA_020056155.1 Afipia sp. | reverse complement strand
GTGGTAGTGACCGCGCAAAGATCACGGAGTCGATCCGGAGAAGATGATGCAGAAATCGAGGCCACCGTTTCGGGCCGACCATGTGTGGAGCCTGTTGCGGCCGCAGCGGATCAAGGATGCGCGGGCGCGGTTCGCCAAGGGCGAGATCACGGTTGCCGAACTGCAGCGCGTCGAGTCGCTCGAAATCGGCAAGATCGTCCAGAAGCAGAAGCAGAGCGGCCTGCGGCTCGCGACCGATGGCGAATTCCGCCGCTCGTGGTGGCATTTCGATTTTCTGAAAGGCCTCGACGGCTGCGAACTCCACAAGACCGGCGGCATCCAGTTCAACGGGATCACGACGCGCGGCGAAAGCATCCGCGTCACCGGCAAGCTGGATTTCCCCGGCAGCCATCCGATGATCGAGCATTTCAAGCTGCTCAAGGACAAGTGCGATCTCGCCGGGATCATGCCGAAAATGACGATCCCGTCGCCGTCGCTGCTGCATTATCGCGGCGGCCGCGGCGCGATCTCGCAGGAAGCCTATCCGGACATGGATGACTTCTTCGTCGATCTGGCGAAAACCTATCGCAAGGCCGTGCAGGCGTTTTACGACGTCGGCTGCCGCTATCTGCAGTTCGACGACACGGTGTGGGCCTATCTCTGCTCCGAGGACCAGCGCGAAAAGCTGCGCGGGCGCGGCGAGGACCCCGACACGCTTCCGGCGGTCTATGCCCGCGTCATCAATTACGCGATTGCGGAGCGTCCCGCCGACATGACCATCACCACCCATGTCTGCCGCGGCAATTTCCGTTCGGCCTGGATTTCATCCGGCGGCTACGAGCCGGTGGCGGAGATCCTGTTGTCGCGCGTCAACTATGACGGCTATTTCCTCGAATACGATTCCGACCGCGCCGGCGGATTCGAGCCGCTGCGGTTCCTGCCGAAAGGCGGCAAGACGGTGGTGCTCGGGCTCATCACCTCGAAGACCGGCGCGCTTGAGCCGAAGGACGAGATCAGGCGGCGCGTGACGGAGGCTGCGCAATTCGTCGCGCTGGATCAGCTCGCGCTGTCGCCGCAATGCGGCTTCGCCTCGACGGAAGAAGGCAACATCCTCACCGAGGACGAGCAATGGGCCAAGCTGCGCCTCGTTGTCGATGTCGCGAACGAGGTGTGGGGCAGGTAGCTCAGAGGTAGCTCACTCCTGGAGCATTTCAGTTTGAGAGCGAATCCGCTTGCCCGTCGTTCAGCTTCACCTCTCCCCATAGCCTGTCTTCGACGTGCGATGGGTGAGAGGGAGCGCATCGCAATTGCAGCTATGCTTCCATCAAGAAAATGAAGCGTTCTAGTGCCCGCTCAGCACCAGCGTCTTGACCGGAAGCAGCAGCGCCTGAATCCGCAGCAGCATCGCATGCACGATGCCGACGGCATCCACCGCATGCAGCCAGATACGCTTGCCCGTGCCGGTGTCCTTGGCGGAGATCACATCGTGGTTGCTGGTATAGGCGTTCGCGATGCAACTGCTGCCGGGGGTCACGCCTTCGAGGCCGCCCTTGTAGATCGGCTCCATGAACACGAGGATCGTTCCCGGCCGTTGCGTCTGCTGCGCTTCGACCAGCTGCTCGCCGCCGCGGAACTGCCCCGCCGCGATGTAGTTCTGCACGTTCGTGACCACCATCGGGATCACGGTCCACGGCTTTGAAATGCAGGTGGCCTCGGCGACCATGCCGACCTTCATGACCTGTGCTTCGATCTGTCCGAACCCGGCGGACAGCGCGCGTTGTCCCGCACCCTCCGGAATGAGGACACCGGCAGACCGCATGATCGGATTGACCACATCGCCCGGCCGCAACAGGAACTGTTCGACGCGCCCGTCCACGCCGGCGCGAATGATGGTCTTGTCCACCTCCACCTGCGCCTGGGCAAGTGCGGCTTCCGCGCTGGCCTTCTCCGCGGGCAGGAGCGTCGTCACGCGGATCAAGGCGGACTGCCTCGCAGCGGTGACCGCATCGAGCGTGCCCTGCCGCCCCGTCAGGACCACTTCGAGCTTTTCGATGTCACGCTGCGGAACGATGCCCGGATTGCGCTTCTGCAACTCGCGCTTGACGTCGAGTTCGTCGGACGCCTGCTGATAGGAGCTCTTGGCTTCCTGAATCTGGGCGTCGGCCTTGACCACATCCGACTGGGCCGCGACCAGCGCGGCATCGACTTCCGCTATCTTGCGCTTTGCGGTTTCCAGCGCCGCTCTCTGCTTTGCGCTGTCGAGCGTGAAAAGCACGTCGCCTTTCTTGACGGCGGCGCTGTAATCGACACGAACCTCTGCCACGCGGCCGACGACTTCGGGAACGACAGGCACGGTGCGGTAATACATCGTCGCGCTGGTCGTGGACGGATGGTAGTAAAAGATCACGGTGATCAGCGCCACGGTCAGCAACACGCAGCTGGTGATGCCCCAGCGCAGTTCGTACCAGACCGAGAACAGCGTGATCTCCTTGCCGATCCGCTTTCCCTGCGCGTAGCGGCGATAGAGATAATCGGGGAAAACCGTCAGAAGCGAACAGAGGATCAGCTCAAGCATGACGCGGCTCCTCGCTCTTGGCGGCAGGAGCCTTCACCTTGTCGGATGTGTCCGCAGGAGCAGCGTGCGCTGTCACTTCGTCCGGCGGTTCGGAGGGATCGGGGTCGGGCGGAAGTCCGGCCATCTTCTGGACGGAGCCGGCGATGCTGCGCAGCGGCGTGCTGAAATCGGGCAGATCGACCAGGGCAAGAAGCAGCGCGATCACCCAGAACAGGTGATTGTGCGTAAACAGCGCGAGCAGGCAGAGCACGGCGACGATCTCGAACTGCAGCTTCTGCGACTTGTGCGCCATCCGCTCCGGCAGGGAATGGATCTGCAGATAGATGTTGCCGACGAACAGAATGGCGACGAGCAGGATGATGCCGACGGCCACCATCAGCACATCGAGGTCACCGGGCGCGGTGATAAAGCCCGGAAGATGGTGCGGGGCAGCCGGATGAAGCGTCTCGCTCAATGCAGGTCTCCAGTCGGGCTACTATGCAGCAAAAAAAAGGATGATCGGGAATATCAACGGTTCCATCTTTGCAACACCGCTGGAGCTTGGCAAGCCCGCGCCGGTGAGCGAAGCGAAGTTTTGCAGGAAGTCCCTGCTGCCGTTCCAGTTTTATTCTGCGGCGAAGTCTGATCTGCCGCCGGGGCTCATACGCCGCTCGCCCAGGTTCAACTGGGTTTATAATGTGCGATAGGTGACACAACCCCGCTATTTTACTGCAATAGGTTGCGACGCTCGATGACACTTGTATGGGACGTTCGATGACGGCAAACAACGAACGCCTGCAAAGGGTGCTCTCTCTCGTTCTGCTCGCGACCCAGATACTCGGAACGATCGTTCTGGTTTGGCTGCAGTTGCCCGCATTCAAACGGATTTTGGACAGACTGGGTGAGCAGTCGTCAAGCACAGCCTTTCCCGAACTTGCGACGCTCGGCGTTTCGATTGGAATGCAGATTGCGTACTGGAGCCGGCACCGATACGTGCGAATTCCGGTTCGGCAGCCAAACATCATTCTGAATCACGTGTTTCTGTTTCTCAGCCGGCTTGGCTTCATTTTTGGCAGCGCGCTGTTTTCCGTCGTGATTTTCAGACATGTTCCGGAACTCGGGCCTGAAACCGACATCGCGTTGATCGCGCGGCGTGGAATCGTGTTCGTGGGCTCATTGTTTGCGCTGTTCTGCGCCAGCCTCGAAGTCGAGCGTTTCGGTCAGTCGTTTGGCAGCGCCCGCGACTAGGCCGCATCTCTCGCCATGACGCCGGAGCGTTGCAGGCGCGGCTCCGGTTCGTCCCAACGCGCGCAAATGGACATGACATTGCGCTGTGGGCTGAACTGAAACGATGCTCCTGTCGTCTGGATGCAATGGGCCGCGTGCCGAACTGCGGTCACCATCCCGCCTTTTGCGCCGGAGTTTGCCGCCGTTTCGCCTTTTGGCTTCGGTGGGCGTCAGTGACGGGTTTCCGGCGGTCCGGACACGTTCAGCGCCTCTGCGACGCGCCGCAACTTGTCCGGATTGCGGGTAATGTAGATCTCGGTGATCTTGCCGTCCTCGATGGCGAACGCCGTGGTCTGAAACACGTTGTCGCGCTCAAAGCTGACATAGCCCGGCAGGCCGTTGATTTGCATCGGGCGGAACAGATCGCGCGAGGGGCGGCTGCCGAGCTTGCGGGAGAGGCCCTGATAGGCGCGAAGCACGCGCTCCAGTCCCAAAATCGGGTTGATAAATGCGTGCACCTTGCCGCCGCCGTCCGAACGGATCACGACGTTCTGCGCGAGGATCGCGCGCAGGGCATTGGTGTCGCCGCTGCGCGAGGCGGTGAAGAACGCTTCGGCGATGCGGCTGCCTTCGTCGCGTGCAACGGGAAAGCGCGGCCGCTGCTCCTGAACGTGCTTGCGCGCCCGCGCAGCCAGTTGACGGACGGCGGCAGGCTCGCGTTCGACGGTCACCGCAACTTCGTCGAGCGGGACGCCGAACACGTCGTGCAGCAGGAAGGCGGCGCGTTCCAGCGGCGACAGCCGTTCCAGTGCGAGCATCAGAGTCAGCGTGAGATCGTCCTGATCCATTTCATCCGGCTCCTCGATCATCGGCTCCGGCAGCCACGAACCGACGTAGGTTTCGCGGCGGGACCGGGCGGATTTCATCACGTCGAGGCAAAGCCGCGTCACGATGCGCGACAGGAACGCGGACGGAGTGTCCACCGCCGTGCGGTCGGCCTGCTGCCAGCGCAGCCACGCGTCCTGCACGACGTCCTCGGCCTCCGCGACCGAGCCGAGCATGCGATAGGCGAGGCGCACCAGCCGGGGCCGGTGCGTCTCGAAGATCTGCGTGCCATCGTCAGGCAGCGGCATTCGCCTTGTCCTTATGTGCTTCTTCCACCGGGTGGAGCGCCCGGAAACCGACCTGCAGCCTGTTCCAGACGTTGATCGCGCCGATCAGCATGGTCAGGTTCACCTGGTCGC
>JAGVII010000302.1 GCA_020056155.1 Afipia sp. | reverse complement strand
GCCCGCTCGACTTGCATGTGTTAAGCCTGCCGCCAGCGTTCGCTCTGAGCCAGGATCAAACTCTCAAGTTGGACTTGAACTTTGAACCGGCTGATCACATCGTTTTGACGAGGTCCCACCATTCTTTTGCTGACCCATGTCCTTGCGAACATAGAGCAACAAGCTGTCTGCGATTCACATCGCTGACAACGATGGTGTAACCTTATAAAACGTGTACCGCCGAAGTCTTTCGTCCGGTCTCAATCCTTTGAAAGCCGAAGCCTTCTCGTGATCGAGACCCGCAAGGACTCCGCCGTCCACGTTTCTCTTTCTTCATCTTTACTTGTCAAACAGCCCGAAACCCGAAGGTCTCACTCGCTCATGGCTGAGCGAAAATCTCTTGGCCTCTACTTAAAGAGAACCTCGCAACCTCATCCGACGCCGAATGACAACCGACAACTATCGGCTGTTTGTTCACTCGTCCAGGAGAGGAGCTTAACAGGCGCGGAAGCTTGCCTGGGCTGGTGGGCCCCGGCGCCGCCGCGCTCAGTGGTCGGGTTATAGGCCCTGCCATCGAAGCTTGTCAACGCCCATGTCAAAAAATCGTCGCAACGCACCCAAGAAAATCAAACCGCCCAGAAGTCCTGATTTATCAGGCCTTCGCGCCGTACTTGGGCCACATTCCTGCGACGTCCTGCACAGGAAATATGCTGTGACCGGTCGAATACAAGTATAGTTTCCGGCGGCGGGTTCGAAGATTCGGCGGTGATGAGGGATCGTCCCCCGAACTTTGGAAGCAAGATTTCGAATTGAAGACTTCAGATTGAAGACTTTGGACCGAAGAACTTGGATCGAAGGCTTGGGATCGAAGGCTTGGGATCGAAGACTTGGGATCGAAGGCTTGGGATCGAACAACATCCTGGGGACCGACAACATCGAAGAGTTGCACGGCATCGACGTTCGGCGATTTTCGCCAGTACTTTGGCGCAGGGCGTATATCGGTGACGGAAAGACAACCAGGCGCTTGCGGCTCGATCGGCGAACCACCCGGGGGCGCCATGATCTGGACGAAGGCACACTGGCAGTTCGTTGAGTGGCGTTTCGTTTGAGTGCTGAGATCTGAGAGACTAAGACAAGACCAGACGACCAGAAGACTTTGGGGGGAAGGCAGTTTTGAACCACGGGACGTCACGCGGGGGAAACTATGGGCGTGCCGGGATCATTGATCTCGGTCATGAGCCCCCGCTGTCCGTCGACGGGTCGGAAGCCGCGGTCATCGATCGCCGCCGTGTCTCCGTGCAGTGGTTCAGCGGAACGATTCTCACCGGTCTGTGCGGCGCGGCTTTGATCGGCGGCGCCGTTTTCGCGTCGCTCGACGGCGAAATGACCTTCGCCAAAGTGCCCGAACGCGTCGAGGGCGCGTTGCGCGGTGCATTTGGCGCCAATGACAAGGGAGCCGTCGCCCGCAAAAGCGATCGCCTTCCGCCGCCGAGCGAATCAGCCGCCGCCCGCCAGGTCATTCGCGTCTCCACGGTGGCCCGCGCCGGCACCCGCGACGTCATGAAGGTGCGCCCGTTCGTCCGTATCGCGGGCAACCTGTCGCTGACGGCCAGCGACCTTTCGTCCAAGATTCCCCCCTTCAACGCCCAGCGCATGCTGACCGATGTCGGCACCGCAACACCCGCGGAAGGCGACGATTCGCAAAACCCCAATGCCGCCGAGCCGGACGCCGAAGTTTCGTTTGTGACACGCGATCTCGCCTCGGTGCTGCCGCGCGCCAAGATCGCCGCCAGCGTCGCGATCGACGAGGTGCTGCTACGGGTCCGCGATGCATCCAACTGGCGCGGCAACAGCGCGGTCAAATATGCATCCAGCAACCCGGCCGAGCTCCAGATGGCCTATGCCGCGGAAGGCACGCCCGATCCGTATGCCGGCTTCGAGGCCCGCGTGGTGCCGGAAAACGTCACCCTGCTGCCGAAGACCAAGGAACAGATCACCGGCGGCAACCCTTCGAGCGAGCGCATTCACGTCGTCAAGAAGGGCGAAACCGTCCAGACCATCCTGCGCGAAATGGGCGCCAGCCCCGGCGAAGCGCTGGCCATCGCCAACAATCTCGGCGCGCGCGGCCGCGACGGCGGCCTGAAAGAAGGCCAGAAGCTGCGCATCATGATGGCGGGCACCGGCCCCGGACTGCAGCGCCAGCAGCCGGTCCGCGTCATCGTCGCCAACGAAACCACCATCGAAGCGGTCGCCGCCCTGTCGGATCTCGGCAAATACGTTGCCGTCGACGTCCAGAGCTTCAACAGCGTCACGGAAACCGCGAACGCCAGCGACGATGATGACGAGGACGACGGCACCGGCATCCGGCTCTATCAGAGCATCTACGAGACGGCGATGCGCAACAAGGTTCCGGCCACCGTCATCGACGACATGATCCGCATTTACTCCTACGACGTCGATTTCCAGCGCAAGGTACAGGCCGGCGACTCGTTCGAGGTGTTCTTCGCCGGCGAGGACGAAACACCGGTCAACAACGAGAAAAACGAAGTTCTCTATGCCGCCCTCACCGTCGGCGGGGAAACCAAGAAATACTACCGCTTCCAGGCGCCCGACGATTCCATCGTCGATTACTATGACGAGACCGGAAAGAGCGCGAAAAAATTCCTGGTCCGCAAACCCGTCAGCAACGCGATCATGCGCTCCGGCTTCGGCGGCCGACGTCACCCGATCCTCGGCTACACCAAGATGCACACCGGCGTGGACTGGGCTGCGCCCTACGGCACACCGATCTTCGCATCCGGCAACGGCACCATCGAAAAAGCCGGCTGGGAAGGCGGCTACGGCAAGTACATCCGCATCAAGCATCCCAACGGATATGAAACCGCCTATGGCCACATGACCGCTTTCGCCAAGGGCATGGAGCCCGGCAAGCGCGTGCGGCAGGGCCAGGTGATCGGCTTCGTGGGATCGACCGGCCTGTCCACCGGCGCACACGTCCACTACGAAATTCTGGTCAACGGCCGATTCGTCGATCCGATGCGCATCAAGCTGCCGCGCGGGCGTTCGCTTGAGGGCCAGATGCTGGCGAACTTCGAAACCGAACGCGACCGGCTCGACGGCATGATCAACAACCGTCCGGGCGGCAATCGTCCGCAGCCGCAGGCGGCCAAGGGCCAGAAGACGGCGCAGGCCAGCGACCGCTGATTCTGCGCTCCGACAAATATCCCCCACAAAGACGTTTGATACAGATCGCTCTCATGGCCGGGCATAGCCGTACGAAGAACGGCGGCGCTTCGCGCGCCTCTGTCCCGGCCATCGACGTCTCGTGGATATGAAAAGGCGGATGCCCGGCACAAGGCCGGGCATCACGAACTGGAGCCGAACGGACTCAGTTCAGCTTGCTCTTCGGTACCGGCGGCGCCTCGGCATCGATCCGGGCGAGTTGACCGTTGAAGGTCAGGCCGCCTTCGCCTGCCGAGATCGTGACCGTTTCACCATCGTGAATACGGCCGGCGAGAATCATCTCCGCCAGCGGATCCTGCACCGCGCGCTGGATCGCACGCTTCAGGGGACGCGCACCGTAGGCCGGGTCCCAGCCTTTCGCAGCCAGCCAGTCGCGCGCCTTG
>JAGVII010000421.1 GCA_020056155.1 Afipia sp. | reverse complement strand
GGCCCGATTGGTTCCGCCTGAGAACGGCGACAAAACAGTCCCCTGTGGTCGCTGGTGGATTGCGCGTGGCCTTTTGACGGCGCGTTTCAGCCGCGTGCGAGCGCGCGCAAGGTCAATTGAACTCCTTCCGGCAGACGACACGTCTTGCATTTGAGGCCGCGGTCACAAGGACGGGATGGCGCCGCCTCACCCGCGGTTAAAACCTGTAGTTCACGCCAACCCTGATCATCGGAATATCCACCTTGCTCAGGAGACGCCGTCCGGCCACGGTGCTGGACGTGACGGGATAGCCAGAGCCATTCGCGATCATCACACCGGCTCTGGCGTTCGGGAAACTTATTTCGGCGTCATCGAAGCGGGCGAGCAGATACTCCCCCTTCAGCGACCACGCATCGCTGAGCGCGAACTCGGCGCCGCCGCCGATCGCAAAGCCGGTTCGCGTGATCGAGGCGTTTTCCGTGAACGCAGCAACGGTCGTGTTGACCGGACTGAATAAGCCCGGGTACGATTTTGCGCCGACATACTGTGTGCGATCTTCACTCTGCCGCATGAAGGCTACGCCTCCCGTGGCATAAACCATCAACCGGTCGCTGATCCCGTAACCGAGGCGGCCGCGCACGGTGGAGAGCCATTCGATCCGGCTCCTCTGTACGGCCTCATACTGACGCAACCTGTTCAGGTTGTCGCCGAACGGCCCGCTCGATCCTTCGGTTGCGTAGGTCACCTGCGATCCCGAAATCTCCGATTTCGCGATATCGGCCTCGATGCCCACGATCATGCGATTGCTGAACTGGTAATTGTACCCGGCGTGAAGCCCAAAGGAGAGCGCCTTCACATCCAGACCCGGCGACTCGCGGCCAGGATTTCCGGCGGTCGAGCCGTCCGATGCCGTCATCTGCCCCCGGAATTTTGCGAAGTTATAGGCTGCGTGCGCGCCCGCGTAGAAGCCGCTCCAGTTCGCAACACCTTCAGACGGACCGAAGAGACGCGCGAGAGACAGATGGGAAACGGGCTCGCTTCCGCCGAACTTGCCGGTCAGGCCGAGACGAGCGGTGCGGCCCGGACCCGGCTGCTGAATAAGGCTGAGCGGATCAACATAATACTGGTCAGTCAGATTCTCCACCGCCGCCCACAATGTGATGTCCTTCGACACCTTGTATTCGGTGAAGACGTCGAACAGGACATAGGGATTCCAGTAGATCGGCGAGATGATCGCCGCAGCTCCGTATTGCACAGCGCCATGGCCGACCGAACGCGGGCCCGTATAGCTGACACGGCCGCCGATCGTGAGATCATCATTGAGCAGCTTCTGCGATACGGTGAGATTTGCGGAATACTCCGGCGGAACCTGATTGGTCGCGTAATCGCCCGACAGGGTCGAACTGGTGCACCTGCTCGCCGTCAAGCAGTACTCGACATTCAGATAATAGTTTGCCGCCAGCTCCGCGGTGAATCCGTTGTTCTCGTACCGGCCTGTAAACTCCAGTCCCTCAAAACGAGCGCGGTCGATGTTGAGGACCTGAAGCCCGGTGTAGGGGAAACCATAGGTCGGATCTATGAACGTTCTGCTGACCCGCGCGACGTAATCCTTTACGTCCCAGTTGAAGTATCCGAGCTTCAGCATCGTCTTGTCGCTCGAAGCAAAGATGCCGTCCCGGATCACGTTGACGCCGGCTTCCCAGTTGCGCGAGCGCTCGGGGCGCAGATCGGGATTGGGAATCAGGCTGTAGGCCGCGGCCGATTCAAAGAGGGTCGGCATCCGCAAGGCGTTCGAGTAATTCGCGTAGAACTGAGTGCCCTTGACCGGCTCCAGCACAACGCCGGCGGACGGGCTGTAGCCGCCGTCCTCGCGCGACGGTTTCGAGTTGGCTTGCGCGGCGTTGCTGATGACGCTCCGGTCATGAGACCGGTAGTGCGAATAACGCAGGCCACCGTTGAGCGTGAGCCATTCGACCGGCTTGTAGGCGGCCTTGCCGAAACCGGCAACTTCCTCCCGGCTGCCGTCTCGCGAGGGAATGCCACCATTCAACTGGTTCGTGAACGGGATCGGCCTGGTCGTCTCGTTGAGGTAGGACAGGCCATAATCGAGTTCCAGCGAACCGAACCGGTCGAATGAAAAGCGGGACTTGTTGCCGGCATCGCCACCCCACATCGTGCTGTCATTGCCGGGAAGGTAGTTGTAGGGAAGGCCAAAGTCTTCCGGCTTCACATTGACCCCGAGACTGACACGCGGCGGAGCGCGAAGATTGAGCTTGGTCAGCCAGAAGTTGGCCTTGAGATCGACCAGATCGTTGTCGTCGGGCTTCCAGCGATAGCGCACCGTGCCGGTATCGAGCTTTGTGGTGTTCTCCTGCGCCTGCTGCACGGCCTGGCTCTGGACGCTGGAAAAAAGCGACGCGATGACGTCACCGGCCTTGCTGCGATAGCCGGTATATCCGACCTGGAGACTCTGGCCATTATCATCGCGAACAGTGCCCTTGGCGAGATACGACTCCGTTTCGAGTTGCGTGTTCAGAACCTGCTCGCCGGCGCGATAACTCGAGATACCGCCGTTCTGGTACACGTGGGCATACGAAATCGGATGGGGCGGGTAATAGCAGGTGCCGCTCGCATAACAGAGCGGCTGCGGCCCGGTGTCGATGACCTGTGCGCCCGGACCGTTCTTGCCGGCGAAGTAATTGCCCTGCTTGCGGAAGGCATAACCCCAGAGCAGGTCGTAGTTCGCTTCCTTCACCGCGGCAACGGTGCTGAAAGATCCACTGGCCGGATCGAGCCAACCGGGGCGATCCAGGCCGGATGCAGAGGCCGTCGGCACCGGATAGGGCTGGGGGTCGCTCACGTATGGCCGCGGCCATGTATAACCGCCACGATCGCCGGGCCGCGGCGTCGTTGTGTTTGTGCCAAAGCCGCTTTTGACCCAGACGCCCCATCTTTCGCCGGGTTTCACCACGTCATCTGCGCTGAGCGTGCGCATCGCCACAGTGCCGGCAATACCGCGAGAGCTGGCGTCCGAGCCTTTCCGGATATCGACGCCGGCGAGCAGGTCGGGATCGACGAAGGTGCGATTGGAAATGCCTTGATAGCCCTGGTAGATCGTCAAGCCGTTTTCGGCGCCGTCGATCGTCACCGCGACGCGGCCCATGCCCTGCATGCCGCGGATGTTGACATCGATGCCGCCGCCGCCGTTGCGCGGCTCACCCGACATCACGCCGGGCGTGCCGCGGAAGATGTCGGCAGGGCTGCTGCCGCGAAAGCGATCGATGGTTTCCTGGGTGATGTAACTGGTGGCGCCCGGCGTTTGATAGGGCTGATACTCCGGCTTGACGCCGACACCGGACACGTCGAGCGTGTCGAGCAGTGTGCTGCCTTCGGGAACCGCCCCCACCGCGCCGGCGCTGCCCGTCCGGTACAGCGTGATGCTCGACGCGCCGTTGAATCGCGCCGAAAGGCCGGTCCCTCCCAGCAGGCGATCGAGCGCGGCGCGCGGCGTCATCGTTCCCGACACACCCTTTGTCGTTGCATCGCGCGGAACAGCGCCGTCGAACACGATGGTCACGCCCGCAGCGCGCGAGAAAGCCGGGATGGCGCCCGACAGGGCCTGAGGCGGGATGGCGAATGCGACCGTGCGTGCACCGGCGACATCGGCGGATGGAGCGGACTGAGCTGCCGCCAGCGAAGGTTTCAGACAGACTCCCGCCAGCGACGTCGATCCCAGCAGCAAGGTCAGCTGAACCGACCTGCGGAAAGAAGTATCCCACGCTCTCAACATCGCCCCTCCGGAAAGGGCGATCGCTATTCAACCTGCCCTACAGGATCAGACGAAGCGCGCCTGGCGTTTTATGATGTACGCTGAAAATTGTTTGGACGATCACACGGCCATGATCAGCGTCACATAAGGTGTGACGTTCACGAGACGGATAGGCAGACTGTCTTTCAGGACATCTGGAATATCTCCAATCCTGTCGAGATCGACGATCAGGGTCACAGGACGTTCAACGAGCGACGGACTCACGATCAGAAGCTTGCCGCTCCGCCAGCGATTGAGAGAAGCAACCACCCGTCCGAACGGCGCGGAGACAAACACCAGACGGCCTTCGCGCCAGGCCAACGCTTCGTCCGGATCGACGGCGTTTGGCACGCCCATTGTCTTGCGGCCATAGCTGACCTGCCGGCCCGCGCTGACGCGAACATCCGCGATACCGAGCCGGACATCGGCAGCGTTCTCCAGGACTGTCACATGCACATCGTCGTCGGCGGCATAATCGATATTGAACGATGCCCCCGACGCCATGGTCCGGCCCGCGCCGGCATCGACAACAAACGGCCGGGCCGCATCCGGCGTGGTGGAGAAAAACGCTTCGCCCTTGTGCAAGGTCACGAGGCGGAGCTGGGGACGAAAGTCGAGCGACAAGGCTGTCGCGCCCGCCAGTTCCACATTCGAGTTATCCGGCAACCGCACGGATCGGCGCTCCCCTGTCCCGGTGCGATAGTCGCCAAGAAAGTATTGCTGATAGGCAAGCCAGCCGCCTCCGCCGATCGCGGCGGCGATCGCGGCCTTGCCGAACGTGCGACGCGTCATGTGGATCCGCGATGCACGGCGATGGGCTTTGACGAGAGGCAGCTCCGAGGCCCCGGACCACATGCGCTCGACATCTGCATAGGCCGTCTGATGGCGAACGTCACGTCGCAGCCAGGCCCGAAAGGCAGCGCGCGTCGAGGCCGCGACCTCGTCCGCATGCATCGCGGCGAACCATGTCACCGCCTCGCGCGAGATAGGGTCGAGATCCTTGTCCAGTTCGTCATCGTCGATCCACTCGGGATTATTGCCCACAGGAGCAGCCTTTTTCACGCGGGCCGACAGATGCCCAGTCCAGATAAGCTCTCACTATCTGGAGACGATCTAAAGTGCGAGAT
>JAGVII010000187.1 GCA_020056155.1 Afipia sp. | reverse complement strand
TGGTACAGGTGGCAGAAGGCGCCGAGATTTTGGTCGTTGACCCGTCTGGAATCAAGTCTTTCAGAACGGACGGCTTCAGGATGGCAAGCAAGCCCAGTCCAACCGCGATCATGATGAAGTATCGCATTGTATAGGCTTGGCGCAGAAGGCGCTTTCCGACGGCTTCCGGCAGACCGGATCGACACTTGCCACAATGGGGCAGCTTGGTGACGCCGTAGGCACCAATGCGGTTGATAGCCCCACACCTGGAGCAGGCTATTTCGCGGGTAGGAACGGGAAGCATTAGCTGCTCGTCACTGCAAGCAGTTCTGGACGGCGAAAGCGCATTGCTCGCCACCAGTGAGGATACCACCAGTAGGTCCGGCGTAATTGAGCTTTGATACCCGGCCGTCCGTCATCACTACATTCGCGGTGCAAAAGCGACGGCTGGAATTAACGGTGGCTAGGCTCGTCGTTGTGGCCTGACCGGTCGCTGAGAACTGGTTGCCTCGCCGCTCGCCCAAGATTGATCCGTTGGTTTGCGCGTAACCTGTCCCAATTGTGGTCGTGCTATCGTTGCCTGATCCGTACGACCAAACTTCCGTCGCTCCTTCGGCCGCCTTGGTCGCTGGCGGGCCCATACAAGCCAAGACTTGCTCCCGACTCAGGCCGACCATCTTTTCCTGAGCGCCTTGCGCGACGACCGCGCGCTGCACCGCACAGCCAGCCGTTGCAAATGCACACAAGGCCACGATCAATCTACTCCAGATCATAAAATCCCCCTCTTTATGTAGAGAATACTCCGTGGACGTAAACTCGACAAGGGCATGCAACTTCACGTATGACCTTGCGCGACATTTTTGCAGTTAATCTAAGAAGGTATCGATACCTACAGGGCTTTTCTCAGGAAGAGCTAGCTCATCGCGCCGGTATCGATCGCACCTATATTAGTGCTTTGGAGCGGCGCGTGTATGCGGCGAGCATCGACGTCATCGAAAGATTGGCGAACGAACTATCTGTTGATCCGAAAGAGCTTTTAACTCGACGGAAGAGTTCCTCTAGAAAGTAAGCTTCGAAAGGGGTCATCGTGGCTCACTCGTTGGTGCGAGTTTTTGCCCATAGCTTTTGCGATACTTGGAGAGGGTCGATTGTAGTGCGCCCCCACCACGCCAATTCGTCGCCGTGCCGATGATTGTCTCGATGATGCATCCGGCACAGGGGCACCGTAAACTCGTCACTGGTTTTGCGCCCCATCGCGCGAGGCTGGGCAAACCGCAAATGGTGGGCGTCGGAGGGTGAGCGTTCGCAGACCAAACAGGGCTGTGCGGCGACAAATCGTAGATGGGCTTTGTCACGATGGCGTCGAGGCTCGCCGAGTGCAAGCTGGCTCTTGTCTATCTTTGGCTTTTCAATCGTCTCGACAGACGGTTCTGTCGAGATTGTTTCAATAGCCACCGAAATAGGTACCACGCCGTCTCCGCTTTTGTTGGCCTTGCTTTTCTCTGGCTTCTTTCTCTTCTCCTTCGGCGATCTGACCGAGGCCACTCGGGTTGTTGATGGAGAATCGCCGCTCGGCTTACTGTGCGCGATCGAAGCGTAGGCACTTCTGCCCTGTACTTGATCCTGAAGCGCAGCCATTTTGCCCGTGAATGACTGTTCTATAAGCTTGGCATCGCTCGCAAGAAGGCGGTTTTTTGCTTTAAGAATGTCTGCGGCGTGTGCCTGCAGATCTTCGATCGTGGCCAAGGCATCGATCCAAGATTGAATTTGAAGCCGCCTTGAGCATGAAGTGTCGGTATCCACAACAGCTGCTTGCGTTTTACCCCGGGCCGCGGGAGCCGAAGCAGCAACAGCATGCTGAGAATTTCCATTCCGATAATCGGCAACAGATTCAATTTTCCGATTTGCTTCAGGATATTGCAGATCGGTCGCGTCCAGATCATCTTCTCCCGCGATGCCAACCAGCGTGAACAAGGCATAGCGCCGCGCGTAGGTCAGTGCCGCTCCCATTCGTCGTGGTGCGGAGGTGTCCGACAGTTGGCAGACAGGCCAGTCCGACGAAATCCATTCTCCGGAAGTGTGCATCAGGGTCGTCGTCAGATTGACCAAGCCGTTCGCCCGATCAATGTCGGTGGTTTGCGCGACCGCAATCTGTTGGCCGCCCAAGGTTTTCCGAACAATCTCCAGCCCACTCGCCAGTGATGCATAACGGAACGCCTGGGGATTATCGCCCCGGTTATTGTGATGAATCATGCCAACCATGGATTTTTCCGGATTGGAGAGTTCGGTCTGGGCCTTGGCCAGAGCGGTCGCAATGGCGGCCACGCTTTCACTGGAGCGATGCATGGGCGCTCTCCATTTCAACGAGATCAAACGCCACCGCACCGGATTTGGAGCGTTTGGCGCGGATGCCATGCCCCATGGCCTCCTTGGCATCCTCCGGCATCAGTACTTTGAGCTCGGTCTTCGCCCGCTCGTGGTCGAGATGGGCGTTGCGCGTTTCAAGGTAGAGGGATGCGAACTCGGCCCAGGAATTGGAGGCGTTCATATCGACCACCCGGACGGCTTCAATCCGCGGCTTGGGTGGCTCGCAGTCGAACAGTGCCGGTGGCTCACCCGTCTTGACCGCGCGCCAGAAGCCCTTTTCTGCGGCGATCAGGACGGTTTGGTAAATCGGATCAGCCTCGATCGTGAGTTCCACCCATTTCCCGCCACCATTGATAATCGACAGCACCGACGTCTTGGTCTCAGCGACCAACATGTTGTGCTGAAGCTGGGCCATATGTTTCTCAGCCGCAGCCCCTTCCGAGAACGACCATGGCAGCATGAACTTGGCCTCGAAGACCGCGCCGGTTGCTTCCACCAGCCCATCGAGGGTGGCCGCCATCCAGGGAAACGTCCGATGAATGGCGTGGCGCTGGACGGCGACGATGCGATGCCCTGACTGACGCTCGAACCAGCGGCGATTGAGATCCTCCGTCACGAGCCCCAACTGGACGATCAACTCACCCGAGAGATCGGGCCCAGCGGACTCGCCCCGCTTTTCCTTCCAGAGCCGCAATAACGCTTTCTCGTCTTTGCCCATAATTATGCGGGCGTCTGATCCGCCGATGAAATGCCGTCGGTCGATACTGTGCCGTTTTTTATTTTGGGAAATTGACATTGGTTGGCCTCTAATATGGTTTTG
>JAGVII010000317.1 GCA_020056155.1 Afipia sp. | reverse complement strand
GAATTGGAAGGCGAACCAGCCGCAGAATAGCGCTGCCGCCGCCTGAGCGACCATCAGCGGCAGATCGCACCTACCGGGGGTCTTGGTCGGATGCGTACGAACAGCCTTACCTCGGTGGTGGGCTTGCTACGCGTTCAAGGACGAAGCTCCGAGTCCGTGGACGTGAAGAACGCGTTAGAAAATGCCGCCATGCGCGTCGCATCGATCGCGGATGTTCATGACCATCTTTGGCGTGGCAGCAGGGTTGGATTTGTCGATCTCTCCGACTTTGTCGGCCATCTTTGTAAAAATCTTCAGAGTTCGTCTCCGGAACATACGCTTCAATATTATTCTGATCCCATTATCATATCCGCCGATAAGGCCATTCCCTTGGGATTGTTGGTCAACGAGTTGGTCACGAATGCCATTAAGTATGCCTATGTCGATGGACCAGGTGTGATCAGGGTAGACGCCCGGGAGATCGACGGACATCTGTTCGTTGAGATTTCCGATGAAGGCGCAGGGCTACCCGAAGGCTTCGACATCAACCAGCCGCGAAAGAGTCTCGGTTTTCGGGTTATCAGTGGATTGGTCAGGCAGCTGATGGGAGATCTGAAAATCTCCCAGAACGAGCCGAGAGGAACTTTATTCACAATCAAGTTTCCGCTCGACCCGCCCTGAACAACGTCGATGCGCTGGTTAAGGCCCAATACGGGGCGTGAGGCGAACACGAGATCCTGCGAGTATTGATGCATTCAATCACTACGCTAATCCGCATACTTGTTGTCGAAGATGATACATTCATTCGCATGAATGTTGTCGAGATGCTTCACGCAGCCGGATTCGACATTCGAGAGGCAATCAACGCGGATGAAGCCATTCAGATGCTCGAACGTGATTCAGACATTGAGCTCGTGTTTACCGACATTGATATGCCGGGCTCAATGAACGGTTTGAAATTAGCGACTGCCATCAGGAGCCGGTGGCCGCCAATCAAGATCATCGCTACTTCAGGGCATTTTGACGTACAAGCCGGTGATCTTCCGGCCGACGCCCGGTTTATCCCGAAGCCATATCTGTCCGCGCAAATTATCAGTGCAGTTCGTGAGCTTACCAGCGCGGCGTGATGTTCGGAAGCGATCATCTCGGAGACCGAAGAATAAAACCGCTGTGTGCTGCGTCCAGTCCTTCCTGGTCGGTCTGCGCCAATCACTGAAGCTGTGCAGATGCGGGTTCCGTAAGGTTATAAGGGACAATAGCTCGTGGCTTCTAGCGAATGAAAGCAATTTCGTAAGTGATGAAATTGAGCAATGAGATTTCATAGGGCCGAACACGATCTAGAAGCAGCGCCTTCTTCGAACATAACAAGGTTCTGCGCGACGCAGGAGATAGAATGACAAACCCGGCACTTGTTCGAGACGCTTACGGTTTGCCCGCTATGTTTGTGGGATCGAAGACTGGTAGGGATGATGATGCATTCGTGTTCGTTCGAGTCGGCGATGAAGAACGGCGGATGCGCGCGGCTGAGTGGAACGGACTTCCTACATGGACGGGTTTGATGCCAGCTTGGGCGAAAAGGAAATAAAGGTCTCTCAACCAAATGCTGGGACCGCGTGATGGTTGCTCAATGAGCAATCCCGAAGCAGGCCGCCGCTAATCAGTTGCGACGACCGAAGCTTAGAAAAGCGATTCAGCTACGGCTTGAATTTCAGGCCAAGACAATGCGCCATTAATCGACGAATAGCTAATGAGTTTATTTCCTCAATACTGCCGTCCTGCGCGGGACTATTGGACATCTGGCTCGTTGTATCTCAACAATTCGTGCCCATCTTTATGGAACTGGCGACGTCGCCAAGGTGCAGACTTATAATGCATCGGCAAAAATCTGGTCAGCAGCCTGCTAACCTGCTGACTTCATATCGATCGGCCAATCATTTTTGAGCAGATGTGCGCATGACATGCGCAGGATGTCTGTCGTCCCGCTGTGACCCACTTCCATCCTTTCATCAGGAGGCTCCATGGCAGCCCAACGTGCCTCCGCGCAACTCGTCCGCAAGCCGTGGGGTAGTGCAGACCTTCGCCCCTGGAGCAACATCGACCGTGACGGTGTGCCTATTGGGGAGCTATGGTTTCAACGAACCGATAAGAATGCGCCGGATTCGGCCCTGCTTCTGAAGCTGCTGTTTACGACGCAGCCGTTGTCCATTCAGGTTCATCCGGCGGACGCTTTCGCGCAATCTATCGGTCTTGCAAATGGCAAGACCGAGGCCTGGTACATTCTTTCGGCCGTTCCCAATGCTGAAGTCGCTATCGGACTCAAGCGCCTGCTATCCGCGTGGCCAGAAAAACCACATGTTCAAGATCGGATAGATCCGGCGATTTACAACCTCAAACCCACAGAAAGGCGGCTATCCTGCTCCCAACCGGGTGACATCTCTAACTGGCACAAATCGTGACTTCCCTAAATGGCGGCGACATTCGTTTGCCGGAACGCGAGCGGAAGAGCGTGGATTATTCAATCCACGCTCTTCGTACACACGTTTAGCTTCTCAATTGCGGATGCATCTCGGTACGGCAAACTTATCTGCCGTCAGTTCAGTATGAGGACAGAAGAAGACCATTTAACTGACACGCGGGGCAGGAATAGAGCCGATGATGGCCTCAACCCGCCGCGCGATTTCAAGCAAATTCGCGTCGCTGCCGGAACTCGCGTCGATCTCCAGGCCGACCGGCATCTTGTTCGCGGTTAATCCCATGGGAATGCTTATACCGGGCAAATCTGCGCAGTTCGTCGCGAACGTATTTTTTGCGAGAACGAGATAAGACATATCCTTGCCGGCGACCGAGAACTCCCACTGTTTATCAATGCGTGGCGCGGTACACGGTGTGGTGGGGAATATGAGCGCATCCACCTTCGCAAACGCTTCGCCGTAACGACGCTTGAGCTCCGGCCGGTCCCGCGTCATCATCCCTTGATATGCTTCTTCGCTGAAGTACTTCGGGCTGCCCGGCAATACGAACATTGACCAGGATCGTTTGATATTTGGCGTCAGATCCTCATAAATCTGTTCGAATGTGACCGGAACGTTGTTCGCTTTCACAAAATCCGAGATCGCGGGTTTCGTTTCGTGAAAAAAGATGCCCCATGTGGCACGTTCTGCAATCGTGGCAAAGTCCGCGCCAAGGTCAATTTCGACAATCTCGGCGCCGGCGTCTTTCAACTTTGAAAGAGTTTCCCTGAACAATTTCTCGACGTCGGCATCAATCACGTTCAGATGCTGCCTTGGCGCGTACCCTAGTCTGACACCTTTAAGCCCGGCCTGTGCCGTGGGTGTGAGGATAGAAGCTTTGGTCACGATCGCGTCGATGAACGCGCAATCGCGAACGCTCCGCGCCAGAACGCCGGTCGTATCCAGCGTGCCGGAAATCGGCGCAACGCGATCGCCTGACCACCGCCCCTGCGTCGGCTTGAAGCCCACCACTCCGCAGAGCGATGCAGGAACGCGGATTGAACCCACGGTATCTCCGCCCAGCGCCGCTGGCACCAGCCGTGCCGCCACGGAAGCTCCTGCGCCGCTGGACGAGCCACCCGTCACGTGAGCCTTGTTGTAGGGATTCTTAGGTTGTCCGTGATGAATATTGGCACCCGTCAGGCCGTAAGACATCTCCACGAGGTTGTTCTTGCCAAAAACCACACCTCCGGCGTCTCTGATTGATTTGACGACCGGCGCATCCTGGCCGGGCCTGAACTTATTCAACACGCCGGTACCGAAAGTCGTAGGGAGATCCTGCGTCATGTAGCTGTCCTTCACAGCCAGCGGGACGCCGAGCAGCGGCGAGGTCTTGCCCGCAGCTCTATCTTTATCCGCAGCCTTTGCGGTCTGTAAGACCGCTGCATCGTCGATGGTAATGAACGCGTTCAGATCCGCATTGTCACGAGCCCGCTGAAGCAGTTTGGTCGCGTAAGCTTCCGAGGTGATCGCGCCGCTTTTGATTGCCGAAACCGCATCAAGCACGCCCATATCGTGAGCAGCGGTGCTTGCATAAGCCGATCCGTTATCCGCGATCCCTGCCCCTATCACTGCCAAGGCTGCGACACCCTTCAAGAGCTTTCGCCTATCGACCGAGGATAGGTCTTGGCCTGTATCAGAAGCATCGACTTCGGTATTTCCGTCTTTCGTAGGCATACAGACAACCTCCTCATGCTTATGACCTGCCATGTGCCGGTCGCTCTGCGGCTCCAAAAGGGAGCACGCTTCTATAGAATAGTGATCATAATGCATAGTAGCGATCATAATGCAACAGCGCCAGCACATGGCTGTCGGTCAGTCGCCGGAACCTATCGGAATGTGGGAACTATGAATTGGGAACGACGGACTCCGTCTAATCCAATGGACCAGACAGCTATTTTGGCCATGGAAGAGGCCGCCACTGCAAAGTCCGCCAAGTAAATGCGTCAGCGTTTATCCGCGCGCCAATCTCTTCGGCAACTTGGGTGCTGTTTTTTCTGCTTTGGCAGCGACGCGCGATGGGCGAACGCGCTCTCTAGCGAGATGCATCGCGGCTTCAATGCCCTCCTTGAGAACATTCTCCGCGAGCGCCCTATCAGGGATCGCACGCGCGATCTGCAACGTGCCAACCAGCAGGCCGAACAATGCAAAGGCTCGCCCCCTCGAGGCCTTTGAATCCCCTTCAGGCAAATGTTCCGCAAGCATCCCGATAAACGGGACAATGCCGTCCTTATAAGCAGACCGTGTTTCTTTCGTTTGTCGTCCAATTTCCGGAAGCAACGCCGCCGAGGGGCAGCCATCCTCCGGAGTACTCAAGTGATCCTTGCTCAGATAACTGAGAATCCCGGCTTCCAGACTCCCGCCGCTCTCAATGACTTCCCTCATCTTGGTCAGTTGAATATCGAGCACATAGGCCAGCGTTTCGGTCACAAGTTCTGCTTTGGAAGCGAAATTCGGATAGAAAGCTCCGATGGTGAGATCTGCTTTCTCCATGATGCCCGCCAATCCGGAGGCGGCAACTCCGTGCTTTCGAAATTCCTGCGACGCAACTTCGATGATCCGTTGATGCGTTGCTTCTTTTCGCCCCTTTTCGTATCGCATTGCGCGAACTCCCTGAGTCGACGTGCCGTGTGGCTCGCGTGACCGGACCTTTGCAGTACATTCGCTATCTAATCTGTGATGCAGGAAAGGGCAAGTGACGCCCCTTTACTAGGCATCCGCCCGCGTGACATTCGTGTCGACGAAGCTGCAGTATTTAGCGTTATGGAATGCGAACCTATCGGGCTGGCGCCCAGTTTCTCTGCGCGGAGGCGAACAATACGCTCGCAAACTATAACCGCTTCAGAAGCTGTTGCCGCAGCGCCTGACTCTGGCATTCGTTGCGACTGTTCACCGCTCGCAAGTGCAGTCAGGAAATCTATACCGTGGTATAGCTCGCTCTATTCCTCCGCCCAATCGATCGCAAACAGGCTTTCACATAGGGTCGTCGATGCCGTGTGTAAGGCGGCGATTGGAAGGAGAAAAAGCATGAGCCTGAACATTACTTCGCCCGCCCCGAGCAAATCGAAGCCTGACGATTTGGTTCCATCGCGCTACGCGCTGAAGATCGGCGACATTGACGTCATGGTGGTCAGCGATGGCGTGCTGCCACTCCCGACCAAAATGCTGGGCTACAACGCAAGCCCGGCTGACCGGTCGGCGTGGCTCGACAATATGTTCCTGCCGACGGACGCTTTCGACTGGGCGCTTAACGTGGTTGTCGTGCGCAGTGGCGACCAGACCATTCTCATCGATGCGGGACTAGGGGCCGACCCGGACCTGCACTTGCCGCGGGCCGGGCAGATGATCAAACGGCTGGAGGCCGCCGGCATTGATCTTAGGTCCGTGACCGACGTGGTGTTGACTCATATGCACATGGATCACGTCGGCGGGCTGATCGTCGATGGTGTGAAGGAGCGGCTCCGTCCGGACCTGCGCATTCATGTGGCGGCCGCAGAGGTCAAGTTCTGGGAAGCGCCTGACTTCACGCACACCGACATGCCGCAGGGGTTTCCGGACGCGCTTCGATCGACCGCCAAGCGGTTTGTGAACGCGTACCACAACCAGCTGCAGCAGTTCGAGGAGGAGCATGAAGTGGCGCCCGGCGTGATCGTCCACCGCACCGGGGGGCATACACCCGGACACTCCGTGGTTCGTCTTGCGTCCGGCGGCGATCGGATGATGTTCGCCGGTGACGCCGTGTTTGCGGTCGGGTTCGACCACCCTGATTGGCATAACGGCTTCGAGCACGATCCTGAAGAGGCGACCCGCGTGCGGGTCGATCTCTTGCGGGAGCTTGCGGAGACCGGCTCGCTTCTGGTGGCCACTCATATGCCGTTCCCGTCCATCGGTCGGGTGGCAGTCGATGGCGATACATTTCGCTTCGTGCCGATCTTCTGGGACTACTGATCCCTTGCTGAGCTGAAACCGAACCGCGGCATATAGTCTTTAAGGCCGGCCTCAATTGGCCGGCCTTAACTGCGCTTCACGCCAAGGCGCGCTGTACGTATTGGACCGTATTTCATACAAAAACCGCTCTTACCTGTGGATCCCTGCCATGCTTGGTGATGACCACTTCCTGCAGCTTGTTCTGATCAACGGTTTGGGAATTGCCGGCATCGTGGTCTGGCACGTTCAGGGTGCAAGCCGACCGACGGGCCGTCTGATCGTCCAGATTCTGTTCTTTATCGGCATGAGTCTCGTGCTCTATCTGGGGCACATCGCTCCGTATAAGTCCGATGACGTCTCCACGCAGGGTCTTGCAGCACTGGTCTCCAAATCGGCGAGGATCCTGTGGTGGACCCATCTCGCGTGGACGATTATCGGCTTCATCCACATCTATGTCAGAATCAATCAGAAGCCGCGCGAAGCACATCTCATCCAGGATATGGCCGTCGCCGTGATTTATCTCGGCGTGACGCTTTCGGTCGTCGGCTTTGTTTTCGAGATACCTATCGGCACCTTGGTCACGACCTCCGGCGTCGTCGCCATCATCCTCGGTCTTGCGCTACAGAACACGCTCGGCGACGTCTTTTCCGGCATCGCGCTGACGTTGGGCGGGGCCTATGCAATAGGCGACTGGGTCCAGTTAAGCGACGGCACAGAGGGCCGGGTGGCCGAAAGCAACTGGCGTTCCACCAGTTTGCTGACCGCTGCGCATAATGTGGTCGTGTTACCGAACAGTGTCCTTGCAAGACAGGGCGTGACTAATCTCAGTCGCCCTGACGAGACTCACCAGGTTTGTTTGAGCGTCCGCGTCGCTGCAACGCAAAGGCCGCGCCGCGTGGAAGAAGTCATGTGGTCCGTGTTGCAAGCCAGCACCCATATTGTGAAAATCCCGCCGCCAGTCGTTGCTATGAAGGCAATCGATGCGATGGCAATTGAAGTGGAGTTGCAGTTCCGGGTTGACAGTCTCGCCATAGGAACGTCCGCCAAGAACGAGATCGTCGATCTCCTCCACGATCAATGCAGAACAAGCGGTCTTTCGCTAGCCATGCCGACCCGAAGCGTTGTATTCGTGCCGGCATCTATCGACCGCAACATTCCAGCCTGAATAACGAAGAGTGCTTGTCTCGCCCGTGTTAGAGACCGCCATGGACCTGAACTGAATCGGCAAAGCCGGTTGATCGCCTTCATTGCAATAGCCGACGCTTGTCTCAGCAATATGTTTCTGCATTTTGACGTACAAAAAAATGACGGCCGGCCCGACATGGGAAAGGGCCGGCCGTCAAGGCGAACCGGGCGCCGAGGGGGAAAGCACGCCGGTCGCATCCCCTCGCGTCTTGGGGACGGCCGCGAGGGTTGGTCGATCGAGCGCGCACCGCGCGTTCGAACTGGTGGTGTTAGCGTGTAATTTCTAGACTTCCGTCACATGTTCCGGATCGGCGGAGGCCAGCGCCGCCGCGCGCTCGGCTTCTGGCGGATAGATCCAGACAGTATTGATCTCCTGCTTTGTCTTCTTCGCTTTAGCGCCGACCATTTCGACTGAGCGCTCCCAGCCGCGGGTGAACAGCGCGCCGGCCTCTCCAAGGTCAAGGCAAGTGACATAGCCCTCCTGGTGATAACGCCGCGTAGGCACGCCAAGCAGATCGGCGGCCGCATTGTTACCCGCGAAGGCGCCCATCCGCGTCGCGTGCTGGCATGACATCAGCGCGTAGTTGCCGGCGTCGTCACACGCTGCGCGGGCCGCATCACCGGTGGCGTAGACACCGGGCACGGAATGGACACGGAGGCGGTCATCGACGAGAAGCCGGCCGAAATTATCGCGCTCGGCGGGAATCTGTGTTGTGAGCGGGTTGGCGCGCATGCCCGCGGCCCAGATCACGGTGGCGCTCTCGATGCGCTCGCCGTTGGTCAGCGTGACGCCTGATTTGTCGAGCGATGCGACGCCAGCTTCGAGACGGGTCTCGATTCCGAGCTTGCGCAGCGCTTCCTCAATCAGGGGGCGAGGACCAGCTCCCATATCTGGAGCGATCGCGTCGTTCCGCTCGACGATGACGACCCGAGGCGAGGAGTCCTTCCCGAGGATTGCGCGAAGCCGTGCGGGCATTTCCGTGGCGGCCTCGATGCCAGTGAATCCGCCGCCTGCGACGACCACGGTGTCACGCATTTCCGAGACTGGCCAGGCCAGGAGTCCGTGCAGATGGCGGTCCAGCATGACAGCGTCGTCGAGTTGATCGACGCTAAATCCATGCTCGGCAAGGCCCGGGATGTTCGGACGGAATAGGCGGCTGCCGCACGCCACGACCAGACGGTGATAAGGAAGCTGCTTTCGCTCGCCGCTGGCATCGACGATTTCTACCGTGCGCGATTGGGTATCGACAGCTTGAGCACGGCCCTGAACGTAAACAACGTTCACGGCGTCGAGCAGCTCCCGAAGCGGAGCTGTCAACGTTTCCGGCTTCGGTTCGTAGAGGCGCGGGCGAATCACCAGCGTGGGCTCCGGTGCAACGAGAGCGATCTCGAGTTCTTCGGACGAAACGCCTTCGATGTCGCGCAAGCGGGCGGCGGACAGCGCGGCATACATTCCGGCGAAGCCGGCACCTACGATAACGAGTCTCATGTCTTTACTCCTTGGTTTGCGGGGATGCGTTTCAGAGGGCCGCGCGTCATCATGCCGCTCTTGATGAGCGGCGGGCTGCAGGAATGGATGACGCGCGGAGCTAGTGAGTGCAGTGTCGCCTAGGCGGTGATGAACGCCAGAATGTCAGCGTTGACGATGTCGGCGTGGGTCGTGCAGATGCCGTGCGGCAATTTCTCGTAGACCTTAAGCTTGCCGCGCCGCAGGAGAGTCGCTGACAGCAGTGCAGAGGCGCCGATCGGGACAATCTGGTCGTCGTCGCCGTGGAGAACCAATGTCGGCACGGTGATTGTCTTCAGATCGTCGGTGAAGTCGGTCTCCGAAAAGGCTTTGATGCCCTCGTATTGCGCCTTCGCGCTACCCATCATGCTCTGGCGCCACCAGTTCCAGATGACAGCCTGAGATGGTTTGGCGTTGGGCCGGTTGTAGCCAAAGAACGGACCGGCTGCGAAATCCGTTGAAAATTGCGAGCGGTTAGCTGCAAACTCCTTGCGCAACGCATCTAATGCTTCGATGGGCAGGCCGCCGGGATTCGAGGATGTTTTTAGCATCAACGGCGGCACAGCCGAGATCAGAACCAGCTTCGCGACGCGGCCATTGCCGTGGCGCGCGACATAGCGGGTTGCCTCGCCGCCGCCGGTGGAGTGGCCGATATGGATGGCGTCGCGCAGATCGAGTTTCTCAACCAGCGCAGCTACGTCGGCAGCATAATGGTTCATGTCGTGACCATCGCTCACCTGCGTCGACCGGCCATGGCCGCGACGATCATGGGCGATGACACGAAAGCCCTTGCTGAGGAAGAACAGCATCTGGTTATCCCAGTCGTCGGCGCTCAGCGGCCAGCCATGATGAAATACGATCGGCTGGGCGGATTTCGGACCCCAGTCCTTGTAAAACAATTGAACGCCGTCTCGGGTTGTTATGGACGTCATCGTATCAATCCCTTGCCTGTTGTGAGTTGAGGTTCGCTGTTGCTCACCGGCTACCGATGAGAAATGAAACATGGACGAGACGCCGTACGTGAACGCTGATGCCAGGACGCTTCGTCGTGATGGGGCTACGAACAGCCCGATCTTTTTTTGCAGACCATTCTACTGTCTCCGTCGTCATAGGGCGTGAACACGTTGATGGAATAACGACGCGTGTAATCCGATGCGCCAGCGCGATTGACGCGCTTGAAGAGAAATTGCGGCTAACGTCTGCGCTTCCGCCAATCCGTCGGCGTTTCTCCGGTCATCTTGCGGAACGCGGCGGCAAAGGCGGTCTGTGACGTGTAGCCGAGCGAAACGGCGACCATTGCGATGGAGTTATCGGCTTTGCGCAGCATGTTCATGGCTTGCTCCAATCGATATCGCCGCCGCCAGTCGTGAGGTGAGAGGCCGGTG
>JAGVII010000745.1 GCA_020056155.1 Afipia sp. | reverse complement strand
GCGACAGCCACATTCGCGGTTGCCCTGACGCTGCTGGTCGGGACGCCGGCTCTCACATTTACCGGCATGATCGGGGCCGCCCTTGCGGTGACCCTGCGGCGAGGCGGATTGCTGCTCGCGGTGGTGGTGCTCCCGCTGTCGATCCCGGTGCTGATTTTCGGTGTCGCCGCCTCGAACGCCGCCGTTGAAGGGCCGACGCCGTTCGGCACGCCATTCTCGATCCTGTGCGCGTTGTCGCTGGTCAGCCTGGTGGTCGGCCCGTTCGCGGCGGCCGCGAGTCTGCGGCACGGGCTCGACTGATGCGACATCGCGGCCGATCAACTTTCGCAAAAACGCGACATCGTAAAGTCCGCGCGCATTGCCTCCTGCGCGTGCGGCGATTATCAGGACCATCATGAGCTTGATCGACCTCGCCAATCCGACCCGGTTCCTCGCCTTGACCGCGCGCGTGCTGCCGTGGCTTGCCGCCATCACCACGATCCTGCTTGCGATCGGCCTTTATCAATCGGCGATGGCACCCGACGATTACCAGCAGGGCGCCACCGTGAAGATCATGTTCATCCACGTTCCCAATGCGTGGCTGTCGATGTTCGTGTGGGGCGTCATGAGCGTGGCCGCACTCGGCACGCTGGTGTGGCGGCATCCGCTGGCGGACGTGGCGGCGAAGGCCGCTGCACCGCTTGGCGCGGCGTTTACGTTTCTCGCACTGGTGACCGGATCGCTGTGGGGCCGGCCGATGTGGGGCACCTATTGGGAATGGGATGCACGGCTGACGTCCGTGCTGATTCTGTTTCTGATGTATCTCGGCATCATGGCGCTGTGGCGCGCGGTGGAAGATCCGTCCCGCGCTGCGCGCGCCGCCGCCATCCTGACGCTGGTCGGCGCGATCAACATTCCGATCATCAAGTTTTCGGTCGACTGGTGGAACACCCTGCATCAGGGCGCGTCGGTCATTCGCGCCGGCGGCCCCAGCATGGACCGCGCGTTTCTGATTCCCTTGCTCATTATGGCGGCGGCCTTCTCCTTGCTGTTCCTGACGCTGCATCTCGCAGCAATGCGCAACGAGGTGCTGCGGCGGCGGGTGCGCTCCCTGCAGATGATGCAAGCCAGCCGGCAATCAATGTGATGGCCATGCCGCTTTTCACATCGCTCGGTCCCTACGCGTCCTTCATCGTCACGTCGTACCTGCTTGTCGGCCTCGTGGTCGCGGCCCTTATCGTGTGGGTCGGGCTCGACTTCCGCCGCCAGAAGCAGATTCTCCGTGATCTCGAAGCCAGCGGCGTGACCCGGCGCTCGGCACAACGTCCCGGCAAACCCTCATGAGCGGGGACGACATAAGCAAACCGGACACCGCACGACCGCAGCGCCGTTCACAACGCCGCTCCTGGCTGGTGGCATTGCCACTGGTTGCCTTCGCGGTGCTGGCCGGGCTGTTCTGGTTCAGGCTCGGCGCCGGCGACCCGGCGCGTATCCCCTCGGCGCTGATCGGACGTCCCGCGCCGCAGACGAAACTGCCCCCCCTTGATGGCCTCGTCGCCGGCGGTGCGCAGGTGCCGGGCCTCGACCCGGACGCGTTCAAGGGTCAGGTCAGCGTCGTCAACGTCTGGGCATCGTGGTGCGTGCCATGTCATGACGAAGCGCCGCTTCTGGTGCAACTCGCGCAGGACACGCGGATTCGCATGATCGGCATCAATTACAAGGACAGCCCGGACAACGCCCGGCGCTTCCTCGGGCGCTACGGCAATCCGTTCGGCGCGGTCGGCGTCGATGCCAACGGCCGGGCCTCGATCGAGTGGGGTGTCTACGGCGTGCCGGAAACATTCGTGATCGGCCGCGACGGGACCATCGCCTACAAGCTGATCGGCCCGATTACGCCGGAAAACTTCGACAGGGTGTTGAAGGCCGAGATCGAGAAGGCGCTGCGCGCCAAACCCTGATCTGATCATGGGCAGCCAAAATAATTCTGCGCTTTTATCTGCCGTTCATTTTGCAGCCATGGCGCGGCCACGAATGCGAACATACGCTAGGTTTGTTGCAATCCACTGTCCTGGAGGGACACCCATGCGTTACTTAAAACTTGCTTCATTGACTGCCGCGACCCTCGCCGCCACGCTTTCTCTGGGCCTGCTCGCGTCGTCGCCATCGTTCTCGCAGGCGACCCAGCCGGCAACCGGTGGCAAGATGGCGCCCCCGCCCGCAGCAGCGACCGCGCCGAAGGCCGACTTGAAGATGGCGCCGGCCCCCAAAGCCGAACTGATCGACATCAACTCGGCAAGCGCCGACCAGTTGAAGTCGATCAAGGGAATCGGCGACGCGTACTCCGCCGCGATCATCAAGGGCCGCCCCTACAAGGGCAAGGACGATCTCGTGAACAAGAAGATCGTGCCTGAAAAGACCTACGCCGAGATCAAGGACAAGATCATCGCGAAGCAGAAGTAATCCTGCGCGTTGCGGCTTGATCCACCGAACGCACCGGCAGCGATGCCGGTGCGTTTTTCTTCGTCATTGCGAGCGAAGCGAAGCAATCCAGTCTTGGGGTGGCTAAAGCTGGATTGCGTCGTCGCTTCGCTCCTCGCAATGACGACAAATCAGCCTTTCGTAATATCGCCGCGCCCGATGTCGCTGGCTTCATCGGTCGCGGGCGCGATGCTGAAGCGCTTGATCAGCGAGGTTTGCAGCATCGCAAACACCGCCGTGATGGGAATCACGCCGAACGCCTTGAACGACACCCAGAAATCGGTGCTCTGCGTGCGCCAGACGATCTCGTTGAGCACCGCCATGCCGGCGAAGAACAGCATCCAGCGAATGGTCAGCAACCGCCAGCCGGCCGGCGTGAGATTGAACATCTGGTCGAACATGATGGCAATGAACGACCGCCCGAGCAGCAATCCGATCCCAAGCGTCAGAGCGAACAGCGCGTAGATGATGGTCGGTTTGAGCTTGATGAACATCTCATCGTGAAAGAACAGCGTCAGCCCGCCGAACACCAGCACGATCACCGCCGTGACAATGGCCATCAGCGGCACGTGCCGCGTTACCGCATAGGACACAGCGATGGCCGCCACGATCGCAACCATGAATGCGCCGGTGGCGGCGAACAGCCCGAACTTCGCATTCACCCCGAAGAAGATGATCAGCGGACCAAGTTCGGTGGCAAGCTTGAACAGCGGGTGCGGCGCGGGTTTTTCCGAAGCGGCCATGTTCAGTTGTCCTGTCCTGCAATCGCACGCGCAAAATCGCGCGCGGTGAACGGCGCGAGATCGTCGATCCCCTCGCCGACGCCGATGAAATGCACCGGCAGCTTGTACTTCTCCGACAGCGCGACGAGAATGCCGCCGCGCGCCGTGCCGTCGAGCTTGGTCATCACCAGCCCCGTGACGCCCGCCGTCTTGTGAAACGCATCGACCTGCGACAGCGCGTTCTGGCCGACCGTCGCATCGAGCACCAGCAGCACCGCATGCGGCGCGGTTGAATCGACCTTGCCGATCACCCGGCGAACTTTTTCAAGCTCGACCATCAGTTCTGTCTTGTTCTGCAGGCGGCCTGCGGTATCGATCAACAGCACATCCATATTCGCGGCCTTCGCGGCCTCCACCGCCTCGAACGCGAGGCTCGCCGAATCCGAGCCTTGCGCGCGCGCCACCACCGGCACCTTGTTGCGCTCGCCCCACACCTTCAACTGCTCGATGGCGGCGGCGCGGAACGTGTCTCCCGCGGCCAGCATCACCTTGCGGCCCTCACTCGTGAGTTTCGATGCGAGCTTGCCGATCGTGGTGGTCTTGCCGGACCCGTTGACGCCAACCACGAGAATCACGAACGGCTTGTGTGACGCGTCGATCTCCAGCGGTTTCGCCACCGGCGACAGCACCTTCTCGACTTCGGTCGCGACGATGGTCGTCACGTCCTCCGCCGACACCGACTTGTCGTAGCGGCCCTTGCCGACGGCCTCCGCGATGCGCGCCGCGACCTCGGTTCCGAGGTCCGCGCGCAGCAGCACAT
>JAGVII010000241.1 GCA_020056155.1 Afipia sp. | reverse complement strand
GCCAACTGCCGGCGATGTTCATCAAGGGGCGCAAGCCGCGCCAAAATGCGCTGCTCGGCGGCAGGTTTGATGATTGCATACCGGCTTGCATGCGCTGGATCAAAGAATTCGAGCGATATGTCGGCGGCGCGCAGATTCCAGAAGCAAACGAGATCGTCCAGATTATCCGCGCTGCCAACGTAGAAACCAGCGTGATCCCAGCCGGGCCGAATGGAATAGTGCTGGCGCAGGCCATGACGCGAGAGATAGCCTAGGCTCGGGTGGTCATGCACATCGATCGGAATCGGAGCTGCCTTCTCGATGCGGCGTTGGATCGCCATTGTCGCTTGGCAAAGTAGATCCAGATAGTCGATGCCGATCTCTGCCGCGGCGGGGTAGTCACCGTAGTGGACGAGGAATGTGTCGGCCAACGGATCGTCGGCATCCCAGACGAACTGTCTGACGCCGCGCTCATCAATTGACTTCCACTCGCCGGTTGTTCGCCAATGCACAAGTGCGTTGTGGATGTCGAGGATGTGCGCGCGGGTCGGTTCGGTCGAGTGGCGCAGGAACAATTGGTCGGGAATGTACGGCGTGATGAGGTGTGGAAACAGTTCCGGAAAGCTCACGACTTCCGGCGTGCTGCCAACCGGAATAATCAGGTCCGCCCGGAACAGTTCGACGAGGCGCTTCGCGTCATCAGGACGGTCCGCCATGACAATCGGGTTAAAGCGTCCGCCCCACATCGTATGGTTCAAACGCACAGCCTGTCGGAACGCATCTTTGTCGCCTGAGCGGATCGCCCAGGCGATGCGAATAGGCCGATAGCAAACATCGACGCGCGCTGTATCCATGGCCACAATCGGGCACCAAACCCCGCCGAAGGCAACATGAATGTTGCAAATGGTCAGCCCGTGCCGCGCTGGGCGCGGCACGATCTGTCTTGGTTGTCGCGAACTAGGCGACAGCCACCTGCGGGCCACTCGGCAGGATGGTTCCGGGTCACATCGTCTCTTACACCGCGTCCTTGGCCGCCTTGACCGGACGTGCCCTGACGATCTTGCGCGCCGGCTTCGCCTTGAAAGTCATGGCCTCGCCCGTGAACGGGTTGGTGCCTTTGCGGGCCTTGGTGGCCGGCTTCTTGATGACGACGAATTTGGCAAAGCCGGGAACGAGAAACACGCCGTTTTTCTTCAGCTCCTTGTAGCCGATCTCGGCCAGCGTCTCGATCACGCCCTTGACGTCCTTCTTGGCCAGTTCGCTCTTGGTCGCAATCTGTTCGATCAACTGCGATTTCGTCATCTGCGTTGCCATCGTGGGCCCTTATGATTCGTGAAGCCGCGAGCATAGAGCGAGAATCCGTGAAAATCTGGGATTTCCGGCATTGCCGCTGGCGCCAATCGTTCTGGCGGCCTTGGCAACCGCAGATTCATGTGGCGTCGCCCTGCGGGCCGGGCTGTCGGCTGCGCTGAAGCCCCGCGAGCTGCGGGTCTTCACCCTGCGGGCATCCATCCCTGACGCCAGAGGTGTGGCGCGCGTCCCGGGCGCGATCTCCTGCGTCGGGTGCGGATTTGTCGCGAATGAGAGTGAGAGTGCGGACCGGGTTTGCCGCGACGGGTTAAGGGTCGGGAGAGAGGCTTCCGGCGCCCGTCGCGGAGAACCGCGATGTTCAGACAGATATCACATGCGCGTGCCGGCCACGACCGGGCGAACCTTTACACCGAAATCACCGACAAGATCATCGCTGAGTTGGAAGCGGGGCGGGTGCCGTGGGTGCAGCCGTGGGGCACCGCGGCCGTGAAGGCGCCGCTGGCGATGCCGCGCAACGCCACGACGCAGCGCCGATATTCCGGAATCAACGTGCTGATCCTGTGGGGTGCCGTGATCGAGCGCGGGTTTACCGGGCAAAGCTGGCTGACCTTCCGCCAGGCGTTGGGACTTGGCGGCCATGTCAGGAAGGGCGAGCGCGGCACCACCGTGGTCTATGCCGATCGTTTTACACCAGAGGACGAACGCCGCCGCGCCGCGGAGACCGGGGAGGAGCCGGGCGCGATTCCGTTCCTCAAACGCTTCACCGTCTTCAATACCGACCAATGCGACGGCTTGCCCGAGGAGATCGCGGCTTCGATCGTTCCGCCACCGCCGGGCCAGATCGAGCCGCGGGCCGAGGCCTTGATCGCCGCAACTGGGGCGGATTTCCGCATCGGCGGTGCGCGCGCTTATTATAATGTCACGGGTGACTTTGTGCAGGTGCCGCCGCCGGGCGCGTATTTCGAACCGATCAATTGGCACCGTACCGCCTTCCATGAACTGGGCCACTGGACCGGCGCGGCCTGCCGTCTCAAGCGTGACCACTCCGGTTCGTTCGGCTCGAAATCCTACGCTCGCGAAGAGCTCGTCGCCGAAATGGCGGGCGCCTTCGTCTGCGCTTCGCTCAGCATCGTGCCGACCG
>JAGVII010000074.1 GCA_020056155.1 Afipia sp. | reverse complement strand
GCCAATGAGCGGGCGATTTCGACGCGGCGCTGAAGCCCATAGGGCAGATCCGTCGCCAGACGCTGCCACCACTGCTCGGCGACGCCCGCACGCGTAAGACACTGCGCGGCGCGAGCAGCCATTTCGTCATTTTCTTTCATGACCACCCAGGGTCGGAACACGGAACTCAACAGGCCATGCTGGCCGAACCGGTAAGCGCCCGCCATTACGTTGGTCAGAACACTCATGCCATGCGCTATCTGCGGGGTCTGATACGTTCGCGCGATGCCGGCCGTGCCGCGCTGATGCGTCGGCCGAGCGGTGATGTCCTCTCCTTCGAGGCTGATTGTGCCACCGTCGCAGGCGAGAACACCCGTAACGAGATTGATCAGCGTGGTCTTGCCTGCGCCATTCGGACCTATCAGCGCCGTGACTTCCCCGGCGACCAGGTCGAACGACACGTCAGACACGGCCGCAATGCCGCCGAATCGCTTCGACAGGCCCTTGATCGAAGCCAGAGGCGTGCTGCTCATGCGACGCTTCTCTTGCGGGTGACAAGGCGGAACAACGTTTCTCCAAGACCCCGGGGAGCGAACATCATGATGCCTACCATGACAAGACCATAGATTAGGTGTTTGGCGTGATCGAAGCCTTCGAGTAGGTTGGGCAGGACTATGATGGCGAAGGCGCCGAAGATCGCGCCCCAGACGGTCGAAAGCGACCCGAGGATGACCATCATCAAAAGCTCGATGGAGAGCCCGACACCGAAGGCGCTGGCGTTGAATGAGCGTAGATAAAGCGCCAGAAGAGCGCCAGACAGGCCGGACAAAGCGGCGGCGATGGCGAAGACCATAGACTTGGCCCGAACCGTATCGACGCCCATGCAAGCGGCAACGAGTTCGGATGTTCTTAGCACCATCAGGCCGCGCCCGAACCGCCCGTCTACGAGTGATACGGCGACGGCGATCGCCGACAGCAACGAGATGCCCGCCAGAATGTAGAGTATACGCTCGTGGCTGAAACCCGCGATCGCCAGACTCGGCAGATCGACGATACCGGGGTCGAGGCCACCGGTAACGCTGCGCCATTGCGCCGCCACGACGAAAAACACGGCGCCGAGCGCCAATGTGCCCAGCGCGAGATTGTGGCCCGACAGGCGCAGGATCGGTCGGGCGATCAAGAAGCCGAGCAGCCCCGGCAATAGCACCGCAGCCACCAGCGCCACGGGCGCTGGCAGCGCCAGCTTCTGCAGGGCAAAGGCCGCCGCATAAGCGCCAATGCCCATGAAGGCGCCTTGGCCGAGCGAGACCTGCCCTGCGTAGCCCAGCAGCAACGTAAGGCCAATGGCCGCGATAGCGTGGATCATCGACAGGATCAGAATCGAGCGATGGAACTGGCTGGTCAGCGCTAGTTCTGCGAGCGTAAGAACCACAGCAAGGCCTGCGAGGATAACCGCGTCATGCCGGAGGTTGGAATTCGATGTCGAAGTGGTCATGGCTCAGACCCGTGTAACGATGGCGCGACCGACGAGGCCCTGCGGCCTAAGGATTAGAACGAGAATGAGAAGGATAAAACCGACGGCATCCTTGAAGCCGGAGGCGACGTATCCGGCGGACAGGCTCTCAACAACGCCGATCAACAGTCCACCGACAATAGCTCCGATGGGGTTGCCCAGCCCGCCGGCGACAGCCGCCGCGAAGCCCTTGAGACCAAGGAAGATGCCGTTTTCGTAGAACGCTGCGGATATCGGGGCGAGCATCGCGCCGGCCAAACCACCGAGCGCACCCGCCAAGGTCATGGCGATGGCGGCGGCGCGCTTCGGCTCGATGCCGCAAAGGGCGGCGGCCCTCGGTTCTTGACTCGCGGCGCGCATTGCCTTGCCGAACATGGTTTTCGAGAACATGTACCACAAAACGGTGCTGGTCAGCGCCAGGACGAAGATGATCCAGAGGCCTTGGCTCGGAATGTAGACGTTGCCTATCAACACCAGCGGCAAAAGCCCGAATTCCGGCACGAACGTGATTTCACGCCCGAAGGCGAGCGCGGCTGCCCCGCGCAAGGCGAGCGCCACGCCGATGGTCAGCATCACCAGCGTCAACGGATCGGAACTGCGCGCCATCGCCATATCGAGAATGCAGCGCTGCATCAGCCAGCCGGTAAGCGCCGCACCCGCTACAGCGAGCAGGAGCGCCAGCGACATCGGCAGTTTGGCGGCCTGCGCCGCGCAGGCAAGAAGAACGCCGCCGAGCATCAGGAATTCGCCGTTGGCGAAATTGATCAGTTTGGTAGCATTGTACACAATGGTGAAACCAAGTGCCGCCATGCCGTAAATGCAGCCGACGACGAGGCCCGTGATCAGGATTTGCAGCAGGGTATCCATTTTACCTCCAGGCTTTGCTTCGGTCGCTGACGGACGGATTGCAAGACCGCCCGCCCTGCAGGTCACTTCACGGTGACGAACTTGCCGCCTTGAACCTGCAGCATCACCATCGACTGCGACTCCCGGTCGAGGCCGTTGTGGTTGGCGTCAGTGAAGCGAAACATCCCGTTGGCGCCGGGGAAGGAAATGCCACTGCGCATGGCTTCCGCCAGCTTCTCGCGATCCGGGGACCCGCCAGCCTTTTTCAGCGCTTCCTCGATGAGCAGCATCGCGTCCGAGGGATGCCCGATGAAGGTCGTGGCGTCGGCTTTGAACTTCTCCTTGTAATCGGCCGCGAGTTTGGTCACCACTGGGCGCATCGGATCGTTTGCGGCAAGGCTCTCGGGCGCGAGCAGACGCATGGACGATACGTAAGACTTCTCCGCTGCCGCGCCGGCCTGCTCGATCAGCTGCGGCGAGGCAGCACCATAGCTGTTGTAGATCGGCTTGTTGTAGCCAATGGCCGCCGCGTTCTTGAGTATGATGGTCGGACCGGGGTTGACGCTCCAGATCAGCATCGCATCGGCGCCACTCGACCGAATCTTGAGGATCTGCGGCGTCATGTCGGTATCGCGTGGGCCGAACTCTTCCGCTGCGTTGACCTTCAGTCCGAGTTGGCTGGCTACCTCTTTGACGACTGCGGCACCGGCCTGCCCAAAACCATCGGCGGAGGACAGGATGCCGACGGAGGTGGCGCCCTTGACCTTCATGAAAGAAATCAGGTGCTCGGCAACGATGCGGTCGGTCGGTGGAGTCTTGAAGACGTAAGGGGTTGGGGGCACAACAACCGCTTCCGCGCCTGCGAAGCTGACGAGCGGCACCTTGTTTTCGTTTGCGACCGCGCGGATCGCCAGGCTTTCGCCGGTCGTCGAGGGGCCGACCACAACATGCACCTTGTCTGAATCTATTAGGCGGCGGAACTGCTGGGCCGCGATTGTGCCGTTGCCTTCGGTGTCGTAGAGGAACGGCCTGATCTTGTTACCGGCCATGCCGCCGCGCGCATTGATCTGTTCGACGAGCATCTCGAAGGCGTTCTTCTGTGATGCGCCGATGAAGGCCGTTGGCCCCGAGGCTGCGATCAACGCACCAATGCGGATTTCCTTATCCTGGGCCTGCGCTGCTCCCAATAAAGCGACGGCCATAGTCAGGCCCAGACCGGCGGAAAGCAGGTTTCTGCATGTTGTCATGATGGGTTTCCTCCCTTAGAGTTTCTCGATACTGGTCTTCAGTTGCGTTCGCTGGCCGCATGGAGGCCCGCGATGTAACCAAAGGTCATGCCCGGTCCGAGCGTGATGCCGCCGCCGGAATAATTCCCGCCAAGCACGCTCGCCATGTCATTGCCGACGGCATAAAGCCCCTTGAGCGGCGTATTGTCAGGGCCGATCACACGCGCGTGTTCGTCGGTTTTGAGGCCTGCGAAAGTGCCGATATCGCCGGGGACGACCCGCACAGCGTAGAATGGACCGGTCGCGATCGGCGCGAGGCACGGGTTCGGCTTGACCTCTGGATCGCCGTGAAAACGGTTGTAGGCGGTCGAGCCTTTGCCGAAGGCAGTATCCGTGCCAGTCGGAACGTCCGCGTTCCAGCGGGCGACCGTTTCCTCGAAAGCGTTTCGTTCAATGCCCGCCACTGATGCAAGCTCGGCAAGAGTGTTGCCGCGCATCAGGTAGCCGGAGCGGATCGAAGGTTGAAGAGGTAGCGGCGCCGGTTTCACATGGCCAAGACCGTATTTGCGGATGGTGCGGTGATCGGCGATCAGGAATGCCTCCGCCGGTTGGTCCGAAGGGCACGCACATTCCATGCCCTGCACGAAATCATGATAGCTGTTGGCTTCGTTGACGAAGCGGCGTCCGGCTCGCGAGACAGCGATGACGCCCGGCTTGCCGCGGTCGATGAAGTGGGGGAACGGGCCCTTGGTACCATCCTTGCGCGGCACAAGGCTGGTCGGAGCCCAGGCACCCGCGTTGGGATAATCCTTGACGACCTCGCCGCCAACCGACTCGCCCAGACGTACGCCGTCTCCAGTGTTTCCAGGACTCGCCGCCGACCAATGCTCGCTCTCACCGGCGCAGTGATTGTAGAGGGTCTGCCGCCTGGCAAAATCAAACGGAAAGCCGCCACAGGCCAGTACGACGCCCTTGTTCGCCAGCACACGGCGCCTGCCTTTTGGTGTCAGCACTTCCGCACCGACGACATGGCCTCTGTCGTTTCGGATGAGCGTTCTCACCGGGCTGTCGAGCCAGATCGGCACGCCGAGTTCGCACGCCGACCGAAACAGTCGCGCGGCCAGCGCATTGCCGTTGGTCAACAGCATCGACCGGCCCCGCACGGAGCGGTCGAACCCGAATTTGACCAAACGTTTGGCGACGTAGAGGAAGGATTCCAGCCGCTGCGTGGCGCGATAGAAGTGCCAAAGCTCTTTACCAGAGCCGATTGCGAGGCCATAGAGCGTTAGCTCAGGCCGCGGCGGTCGCAGCTTGTCAATATCCGATCCGAGAATTGTCGCACTGACAGGTTGCGTCAGTATCGAGCGACCGCCCGGCGTGCCACCCGGCGCATCCGGATGGTAATCCGAGAATGCGGGAGCCGCTTCGAACCGCACCTGCGTATACGCATGCATGAAGGCAACCATCTCGGGACCTGCGTCGAGAAATGCATCGACCCTCGCAGCGTCGTAGTGGTTGCCCGATTCGTGCTTCATATACGCGAGCGCCGCGTCCTTGCTGTCCTTGACCCCAGCTTCGATGCTCACCGGATTGTTCGGCACCCAGAGATAGCCGCCCGATAACGCTGTTGTGCCACCGAACACCGCTTCCTTTTCGGCAACGATAACCTTCAGCCCCTTCTTCGCGGCAACGATGGCGGCAACCATGCCGCTTGCGCCGGAGCCGGCGACCAACACATCGCAATGCTGGGTTTCATTTGGAATCGCGTGCTTGGAAGAGGCAACCATGGCAGATCATCCATAATACAAGATACAAGCGGTTATGGTGGTGGCGTTCATGAAGTAAGATACCCACCCTCGACAGGTAGCATGACACCGGTCACGTAGGAGGACATGCGTGAGGCAAGAAATAGCGTCGGCCCCACGAGCTCTTCGGGCTCGCCTACGCGCCCCATCGGCGTATGATTCAGAAACCGGGCCATCACCTCGGGATTAGCGCGCGTCCCTTCGGTCATAGGCGTGGCAATGACACCTGGTGCAATCCCGTTGACGCGTACCCCGTCCGCTGCCAGATCGGCCGCCAGCGCCTTGGTCAGCTGAATGACAGCGCCCTTGGTGGCGGCGTAGCTGGCCGAATTCCGATAGGCGACGAAGGAAGCAATCGAGCCGACATTGACGACGCGTCCCTTGGTGCGCCGCAGCTGCGGCAGCAGAGCTATCGTCATGTTGGCAGTGCCGTTCAGATTGACGGCAATCTGCGCGTCGAGGTGGTTGAGAAATTCAGGGTCGTCGGGTGCGGTGCGGCGCGTGATCCCTGCATTATTGATCAGCACAGCCACATCACCGAACACCTCCCTTGCAGTGGTTGCAAAAGCAAAGCACGCAGCACGGTCCGCAACATCGAGCCCATACCCTTCGGCGTGTCCGCCCACAGCCTTGATCGCGTTGGCCGTTGCGCAGGCACCCTCGGCGTATCGATCGACGACGATTACTGAGGCTCCGGATGTGGCAAGTCCGCGGGCGATAGCGGCTCCAATGCCCTGCGCCGCCCCCGTGACGACAGCGACATCGCCGGCCAGCAGGCCAGAAATGGATCCGTCGTGCATCTGCCTCTCTCCCCTAGCATCAACTGTTGCTGCGCACAGTTACGTCTCGTATTGTTCGTACTAGCTTCGATAGTTATACAATTCGTAATAAACTTCCTATTCTGTAATGATGCTTCCTGCGAGCCAGGCTGTCAAGCCTGTCGGATTAGGCAACTTTGCCGCTGTGAAGGACACTCATGGTAGACCGCTCAACCGAACCTCTGCCGGAAAACGCGCCTGGCGCAGACAAGCCGACACAACTCGGCATCCAATCGGTAGAGGTTGCTGGCGATCTAATTCACGCACTGATCCAGGCCGATGGGCCGCTCAAATTGGCCGATCTGGCGCAGAGGGCAGGCATGCCCTCTGCCAAAGCGCACCGATATCTCGTCAGTTTGATGCGCGTCGGATTGGCGCGGCAGGATGCGGCGACGTCTCGATACGACCTCGGACCTGTAGCTTTCCAGCTTGGGCTCAAGGGGTTCAGTCGCTTCGAGCCGTTGCAAGTGGCTGAAGCGACGCTGCACACACTTGTCGATCAGGTCGGCGAGACAGCGGCGCTAGCCGTCTGGGGCGAAAAGGGCCCTACGATGATCAAGGTCGTCGAGGCCCGGCATGACCTGGCGAGTACCATGGCGCCGTCGCACCACTGCCCGCTGACCTATTCCGCGACGGGGCTCTTGTTTTGTGCCTACGAAGACCCGGTTCGTACGGCCACCGCAATCGAGCGCGAGTTGGACCAGAACCGACGGTCGGGCCGTCTCAACGTACCGAAAGAACGGGCGTCTCTGGCTGGAATGATGCGTGAAATCAAGGAGCGCGGTTATTCTTGCCTGTCAGACGGCGGTGGTGACGGCTTCGGCGCCGTAAGTGCACCGGTGTTCGATATCACCGGCAAGTTGATCATGGCCCTGACAGTGTTTGGTCGCTCAACACGCGTCGACGCGAAACCAAATGGAGCACTTGGAAAACTCGTCGCCGATACCGCAGCCGAACTATCGGCCTCGCTCGGATACCACGGCGCGCACGGGCGTTAGATTGGCCTGCCCCACGGAGCGGTACCACGGCTCATGTTAGAGTCCGGCCGTGATCGGCCAGCATTTGGCCTGGCCGGAGCGAAGCACAGGCCAGGCCAGATGCTGGCGGGAAGATCGTTTCTGGTGCCGGCGGCCGATAGCCGAGCGAGGAGCGCGGCGTAACGTTGTCGTAGTAACGCCGCCATCGCTCGAATTATGGAGCAACGGCACCAAGTTCGGGGCTGGTCGCGGCCGGCTGATTTCGGCTTCAATGCAGCATGGCCGATCAGCTCATCATTCAAATGTTCAAGCAAAAGCGCGCCGAGATCAGCGGCATGATTGCTGCCTACCAAGCCAAGATCGAGCAGGCTCAGCACGAACTTGCGTACATCAATGCTGTGCTCCGTCTCGTCGAGGGTGGTGAGCAAGAGCGCGCTCAGTCTTCACTCGCGCGAAGACGGGGGCCTGTCCATCGTCCCCCGGGGGGAGAATTTGCGCCCATCAGCCTGACCACACTTAGAAGCCTTGCCCGACGCAGCTAGTCTAAAACGCGGCTGGTCATATCGTCAAGTACGCCCAGACGCACAACCTCATCGGACACCTGCGCCGAGGCAACGCCGCCGAAGGCGCTAACCACCGAAATTATCAGCACGCCCCAAATAGCCCTTCTCATCGCTTCTCAAGCAGCGGTACGTTGAAGATGTTTCATCCTGCGTATTTCGCAAAAATTGGACAGCAATTTTGCTAACTGACGGACAGCTGGGGTAAGGGCTTTTGGTTACCTGGTTGTTGAGGTCAACCGGGATTCGTTTCGCTGTTTTCGACGTCGGTCAAGGGGCGCGCGGATTTTTTCCTTCGCATGCTGTCGCCTTCAAGGGCGATACGGTGGGAGTTGTGTATGATCCTCAGGAAGCTGGGCACCTATCTCGGCCGCGTCATCCGCGACATTGGCCGCAAGATCGAAGGTGACGGCGGGCTCGAAGCGGCGTTCGCAAAGCTGCTATTGCTGGCGCGGCGTGTGCGCGAGCGCGCCTGTTCCGGCTAGGGAGGTTCGACGAGAGATACCACGCATTGTCCGTCCTCCTATGAGAGCATTGACTTGGCGATCACGTTGCGGAGGATTTCGCTGGTGCCTCCGCCTATCGTTCCGACCCTGGAATCGCGGAAATACATCTGCATTTCCGAACTCATCATCAGTCCCGCGCCGCCCATGATCTGGATGCCGGCATCGGCGCACTTGGAATTGCTTTCGGTGGCGAATATCTTCGTCACCGCCGCGGCCGTATTCGGCGCGACGCCCTTGTCCATGAGGGACGCGAGCCGGTACGTCATGACACGCGAACTCGCTGTAGTAGCGCTGCGCACTCGCAGGGTGATGGAGGGTTAAGTACGGTTTCATCCCTATCTCGCAATGCAACACGGTGCTTCAAGTTCTCTTTGTGAAAGCCTGAGCAATAAAAGTACCAGCGTCGTTAGTTTCGGGAGTGCGAGCACATTTGGGGTTGGACGCGCAAGAAGTCCTACCGGCTCGTCAGTCGACTTTGGCGCCAGACATCTCAATGATTGGCTTCCAACGACTGATTTCACTCTTGATGAACTCGCCAAGCTCGCCGGGTGTGGTGGGGGCAGTAATCGCTCCGGCTTGATCGAGAAGCTTCTTCGTCCCAGGAGACTCCATGGCCTTGCGAGAAGCGGCATTCAGCTTCTCAACTATTTGCTGTGGAGTACCGGCAGGCGCGAGCAGCGCGTACCAAGCTGTTGCAACATACCCTGGCAGGGCAGCTTCAGCCACCGTCGGAATGTTAGCGAGAGCCGGAATGCGATCCTTCGAAGTCACCGCCAGCGCGATGAGGTGACCCGACTGCACGATGGGGATGCCGGTCGCAAGACTCAAAAAGATGATCGGGACATGACCCGCAATAACGTCATTAAGCGCGGGCCCTTCGCCACGATAAGCCACACCGCTCATCTGCAGCTGCGCCATCGATTTGAACAGCTCTCCGCCGAGATGCTGTGTAGTGCCTGAGCCTCCGTGCGCGAAATTGTGCTTGTTGGGCTCTCTTCGAATCAACTCAATCAGTTCGCTCAACGTTTTCACACCCAGAGCAGGATGCACTGCGATTAAGTTCGATACGAACGCGATGCGGGTGATTGGGGCGAATGCCGTGGTCGGATCATAAGGCAGCGACTTGAAGAGCGTGACATTGCCTGCGAGCGGTCCATTCGTGCCGAAGCCGATCGTGTAGCCGTCTGGAGGGGACTTGGCGACGGCGTCCGTTCCAATGTTTCCGCCCGCGCCAGTTCTGTTCTCGACGACGACTGTTTGTCCAAGTACTTCCCCGAGTTCCTTAGCGAACGTTCGCCCAAGCGCGTCTGTCGGGCCACCCGCAGCAAATGGGATAATCAACCGTATCGGCTTTGACGGGTACGTATCAGCCAACACAGCCATAGGTAGCGAGCTTAGGATCAGAGCGCCAACGATTGCCGACCAACTCTTCATGTAACCCTCCCGAAGTCATTATTTTTTGGTAGTCAGCAAAGCGTGTGCCACGCACGTTGGCTGTCCGCATGGCCGCGATAAGTAAGAAAGAAGCCAGTGCGACGGATAGATGTTGTGGCCGCCCCGGATTATCAGGTCCTTGAGGCGCCCCTCGATGCGGAGATTGCCTTTGGCGTCCATGACGCCAAGATCTCCGGATAGAAACCAGCCGTAGTCGACGGTCGCACGGTCGGTCCCCCAACCGTCTTCAGTCAGAAGCGCCCGCGCCGACAGCGTGTTGAGAAGGTCGCCGACCTCGGCGCATGTGTAGGTCTTGTGGACCGAGGGGTTGCAGGCGATCCCTTCACGCGCGCAGGCGAGGAACATGACGACCGCCTCGATGCGGTTGGACAACCACATCATCACGCGGTCGCTGCCGACCAGCCCGTATTCGCGCAGATCTGCCGCGACACCGTCCGTCCAACGCTTGAGCTCACCCCACGTCAGCGTTTGGCGAGCATCCTGCAGCGCCACGGCATCAGGCCGCTCGGTCGCATGACTGGTGAGCAGACTGTAGAAGGTGTCTTCGCGCCACATCCGTTCGCTGTAGTAGCGCTGCGCGCTCGCAGGGTGATGGAGAGTTAAGTACGGTTTCATCCTATCTCGCAATGCAGCATTCGAGAACTGCCTTCATGGGCGTTGCTGCTATCCAGACATCAGCAACACCCGTGCCATTTCGCCGCTGCTGCTCCTGGGTCGTGGAACTCCTTGTTTTGCAGGGGTAGCCTTTGGAGCCTCTTAAATTTGTGTCCTCAGGAGCGGCAAAGTTTCTTGAGCGGCGTCCTCACGTACGCATCCGACCAAGACCCCCGGTAGGTGCGATCTGCCGCTGATGGTCGCTCAGGCGGCGGCAGCGCTATTCTGCGGCTGGTTCGCCTTCCAATTC
>JAGVII010000066.1 GCA_020056155.1 Afipia sp. | reverse complement strand
CAGGCCGACCGCAGCCATCGTCCACCCGATGATGGTCTGACGGGGGGTGGAGCGCAGTGCGCCAAATGTGAAGACCAGGAAAATCGAGCAGAGGAACAGGCAGCCGACTTCGGGCGCGAAATACAGGAACAACAGCATGATCGCGAGGCTGATGCTGGTTTGCTGCGAGATAAAGTAGTGGTCCCGGAACCGGTCGTCCACCTTGGCTTCGGATATCGCGATGTAAACGGCTACGGAAAGCAGTCCGCATGCGGCGTAGGCCGGGGCGACGATAAAACTGGTGGCCCCCGCGTAGGCGTAGATCAGCAGGATCGTTGCGTCGATCATGTAGCTGACGCCGGTCATATCGAGCATCTGCCGCCGCTGTTTTGCGCGGCGCGCGAGAACTTCCGGCGACAGTTCGATCTCGACGGCCGAATTCTTTCGGTCGAGACCGCCTATCAGGGATACGGGGGCTGAGGACGTTGCGCCGCGCATGAACTCGCCGTTGAGGGAATGCAATGCGGGATTGTAGGCGGGAAAGCCTTTAGGTTTGGTATCATCGGGATGGCGGCGGGAGCTTTGAACGGGCCGTCCGTCTCCAGATTTGGCGAAGTTCGCCGGAAACGACGGGGATTTGGTATCAATATACCTCTTTGTGCCGCAAGGGTTGGCCGACTTGCCCTTGTTCATGATTCAGGGGCATTTTGCGCTTCGCCAACCGAATTTCGAAAATCGCGAAGATTTTCACAGATTTGATCGAACCTTTTCCCAGTCGCACGCGACCAACCTTGCGAGACGGCCATTGAGTGCAACCCACGCGACATCGGACGAGGTTCTGATCGGTCGCATCGCCCAAGGTGACCGGCTCGCCATGCAGGTGCTTTACGGAAGGCACCATGTACGGGTGTTCCGCTTCTCGCTGCGGCTCGTTCGAAACGAGTCCATCGCGGAAGATCTCATTAGCGAGGTTTTCCTCGATGTGTGGCGTCAGGCCGGCAAGTTTGAAGGCCGATCCGCCGTCTCTACGTGGCTGTTGGCGATCACCCGGTTCAAGGCCCTGTCCGCCCTCCGCAAGAGGAAGGACGCGGAACTGGACGATGAGACGGCTGCCGCGATCGAGGATACGTCCGACAATCCGGAAGTCTCGGTTGCGAAGAAGGACACGAGTAACGCATTGCGGAATTGCCTGACCGCACTTTCGCCAGAACACCGGGAGATCGTCGATCTCGTCTACTACCACGAGAAATCCGTGGAAGAAGTGGCCGAAATCGTGGGCATCCCGGAGAATACGGTGAAGACGCGCCTGTTTTATGCGCGAAAGAAATTGGCCGAGCTGCTGAAGGCAGCCGGCATAGAGCGAGGTTGGCCATGACTGCCACGAGCAAGCAAACCGATCGTGAGCCCACCGAGATCGAGGCTCTGTTGCCGTTCCATGCTGCGGGAACGCTCAACCTGCGTGACGCCCGCCGCGTCGACGAGGCGCTTGCCAGCGATCCCGATCTGGCGCGGCAGTACGCGGCAATCCAGGATGAATACGCTGAAACCATCCTGCTGAACGAGAGCCTCGGCGCGCCGTCGTCGCGAGCCATGCAGAAACTGTTCGCCGCCATTGATGCCGAGCCTGTACGCAAGAGCGCGTCGTTCAATCCCCTGATGCGGGCTGTCGGGTTCTTCTCCAGTCTGTCGCCGCGGACCCTGGCTTATGCAGGCGTCGCCGGTGCGGTGTTGGTCCTGTTGCAGGCGGGTGTGATCGGAACCGTGCTGATCAAGGACCGCACGGGCGGCAACTTCCAGACGGCGGCGTTCCCGGCCCAGTCGACCGCGGGCACATTCGGCTTGCTTCGCTTTACGTCGGACGCAAAGGCCGACGAGATCACGCAGTTGCTCAACACCTACAACGCGTCCATCGTTTCAGGTCCGAAGGCCGGCATGTTCCGCGTCCAGTTTGGTGACAAGGCCCTGTCGAAGCAGGACGCCGCGCAGCTTATGGCGCGCCTCCAGGCAGAAAAGATTGTCAGCCTGGTGGTGAGTGCTGACTAACCTTTGATCTCGGCATCTGTCGGTGCCGTAGCAAGTTGTATTCCGGGCTTAGCCGTCAATCCTGGCTCAAGCCTCGGGCGGAGAGGACATCACCCGCGCGCCGCGCTGGCGCACCCATTCATTTGCGAGGACGTCAGATGACCGAGACAGGCAAGAGAAAGGGGGATTTCATCCGAAAGGCCCGCCTTTTGCGATCCGCGCGATCAATCGCCGTTGCGGCCGCGCTCTTCGGTCTTGCGGTCCCGCAGACGTTTGCACAGAACAGCGGGATGAGCATGCGCACGAGCCCCAGCATAAACGTGGGCCCACGCATCAACATCAATCCAAATATACGGCCCCATGTTGGCCACGACGGATATGATAGAGTTCGTCCGAGGCCGCGGCCCCATGTCGGTTACGACGGATATGACAGAATCCGTCCGAGACCGCGGCCACATATCGTGCTGGAGTACGATGACGGTCCGGATTACTACGATGAGCTGCCGCCGAAACAGCGCAAGAAATCCGCGCCGCGTAAAAGCGCGGGCAAGGCAAAATCCGCGCCGGTCGCCGCTGACAATAGCTACGTCGCGAAAGAAGTATTGATCGAGATCGCCGGTAACCCGACGGATGCGCAGGTCGATCAAATCGCACGGCGTCACCGTCTGACGCGGCTTCAGTCGCAGAGTTTCTCGCTGACCAACAGCACCTTCTTCCGGTGGCGGATTTCTGACCGTCGCTCGGTCGATACGGTGGTGCGCGAACTGGTTGCCGGCGGAAACGTCAAGGCGGCGCAGCGCAACAACATCTTCAAGCTGCAGCAAAACGCGCCGTCAGCTGCTGCGAAATCCCAGGGCGATCCCGTACAATATGCGCTCGCCAAGATGCGGTTGCCCGAAGCGCATGCACTCTCGGTCGGGGCCGATGTGACAGTTGCAGTCATCGATTCCGGAATCGACGTGACCCATCCTGAACTCGCGGGTGTGATCACCGGGACGTTTGACGCGCTCAACAATGGTGAGGGACCGCATCCTCACGGCACCAGCATCGCGGGCGTCATCGCCTCCCATGCACGCTTGATGGGAACGGCGCCGTCGTCGCAGCTGCTTGCGATCCGGGCGTTCGGCTCGCAAAAAAGCGGTGCAGAAAGCACGTCTTTCCTGATTTTGAAAAGTCTCGACTACGCGCTGGCGAAGAATGCGCGGATCATCAATATGAGTTTCGCGGGTCCACACGATCCGGCGATGGAGCGTGGACTTGCCGCCGCCGCCGCAAAGGGCGTCGTGCTGGTGGCGGCTGCCGGCAATGCTGGCGTGAAGTCGCCGCCGCTCTATCCTGCGGCCGATCGCAACGTGATCGCCGTGACGGCCACCGACCAGTCGGACCGGCTGTTCGCGCAGTCGAACCGCGGCAGCTATGTTGCGATCTCTGCGCCCGGCGTGGATATCCTGTCGCCGGCGCCTGACGGCAAATATCAGATGTCGTCCGGGACGTCGCTGTCTGCCGCCTATGTCAGTGGCGTGGCGGCACTGATCATCGCGCGTAACCCTGAAATTTCATCCACGGACGTCCGCACCACATTGATCTCGACGGCCCGTGATCTCGGGCCAAAGGGGCGCGACGATCAGTTCGGCGCGGGGCAGGCCGATGCGTTCGGCGCTGTTTCGGCGGTGACTCCTGCGCCGGTGGCGGCTGCATCGGACGATACGTCAAAACGCTGACGGGTTGTCGGCGTCGAACATTTAGCCTGAACCCGGTGCGATTACCGCGCGACCAATCCCTGTTGGTGACGAGACCTTCGTTCCAGCAGCCTGAACGGTGCGGGTGCCCATCCACCCTCGTGCCGTCCTGGTTTGGCCCGTCCGATGTTCCACGGACGGGCCTTCAGTTGTCAACCGGATCGCAATCCGCTTTTGTCGCAGGCCTGAACGCGCGGACGGGCTGATGCGACCAATGCTCGCCATGTTGGGTGATCTTACGGGGGAAGGCATTCATGAGCAGGTTTCCAGCAGCTTCTTTGCGCGCGATCGGAACGATGGCCGTTACGAGCCTGGCGCTCATCGCGACTGGAGCCGTGGCGCAGGACGCCAAGGCCCCGGCGCCTGCCTCGACAACCGTTGCGACCGGAACAATCGTTCCGCCATCAGACCCGGTGGCGAAGGCTGCGTTCGATGTTCTCGACGCGCACTGCGCGCGTTGTCATCAGCAAGGCAAATTGGTTGATCGCGAGCGGCCTGCGAAGAACTTCGGCAATGTTCTCCAACTCGATGAACTTGCCGTCAATCCGCACTACGTGCTGCCGGGAAATCCGCTGGGGTCGAAGCTGTTCCGCCAGATCGTCGACAAGGAAATGCCCTACGATATCCATTACGAGGGCTCGTCGCATGCGCCGCCGTCGGAGGCCGATCTCAAGGCGCTTGAAAACTGGGTCAGCGCGCTCGGCACCAGGGCCGTTGCCAGTTGCGAGGCTCACAAGTTCATCACGCCCGACGACATGGTGTCCTTTATGACGTCAGACCTCGGCAAGCAGCGGCCGCAACGCCGCGCGACGACGCGCTACCTGACACTGACCCATCTCACCAACATCTGCGTCGATCCGGCTGCGATGAAAGTCTACCGGCAGGCTGCGGTGAAGTTTCTCAACTCGCTCAGCCGCTCGTCCGATGTGGTCAAGCTGGAAACGATTGATCCGGAAGGCAGCATCCTGCGCTTCAACCTTCTCGATCTCGGCTGGAAGCCCGCCGACTGGGACAACGTGATCGCGGTCTATCCCTACAATGCTGTACCGGACTCCGAATCCAGCCGCACGCTGGCCTCGGGTGCGGCCACGCCGATCCCGTATGTGCGCGCCGACTGGTTCGCGTTCACCGCGTCGCAGTCGCCGCTCTACGACGTGCTGCTCCAACTGCCGAATACCTTTCAGCAGCTTGCGAGGGAGCAGGGCGTCGACGTCGAGGGGAATATCCGCAACTTCGTCGCGCAGCGCGCGGCATTTCAGCGGTCCGGTGTCAGCCAGAACAATCGCCTGATCGAACGGCATCCCTCGCGCAGCGGATTTTTCTGGACCTCGTATGACTTCGCCGGCAACCGCGACCGTCAGAGCCTGTTCGACTTTCCGCTCGGTCCGAACGGCCCAAACGCGTTCCACCACGACGGCGGCGAGACGATCTTCAGTCTGCCCAACGGTTTCCAGGCCTACTATTTGAACAAGGCCACGGGAGAACGCCTCGACAAGGGTCCGACCGCTATTGTGCGCGATCCGTCGCGCAAGGACTTCTCGGTGACCAACGGTATTTCCTGCATGGGCTGCCACGACCAGGGCATGCGCAAGGCAAAGGACGACGTTCGCGAACTGGTCCTGAAGGGACGGACGTTCCCGAAGGACGTGCGCGATGCAGTGGAAGGGTTGTATCCGCCGCATGAGAAGATGGATTCGTTGATCGAGGACGATACGAAGCGGTTCGCGGATGCGATGAAACGCGCCGGTCTGGATTCGACGCTGAAGCTGAACGGTATTGAGATGATCAACGCGCTGGCCAAGCGTTATGAAGACGACCTCGATCTGACGCTGGCTGCCTCAGAGCTCGGCCTCAAGAAGGCCGAATTCAATGAAGGCGTTGCGGACGTCGATCAGAAATACCGGCCGCTGGTCCGGCGGCTTGCGCAAGGGGCGGTCCCGCGCGATCAGTTCGAGGGGGCATTCCGCGGCATCGCGCCGGACCTCACGGACCTCAAGATCGTTGCGATCGGGAATGCACGGCCGCCTCAGCCGCTGGCACAACCAGTCCGCAACAGCGACGACCTGTCCCTGACGTCGGATCAGGACAGTTACCGCCTCGGCGATACGCCGGTCTTTACCATCGTGGCGCCACGTGACTGCTTGCTGACCCTGACCGATATCGACGAACGCGGAGAGGGGACCGTGCTGCTGCCGAACACCTTTCAGCGGGACAACTTCATCAAGGCCGGCGTGCCGGTTCAATTCCCAGGCTCTGGTGCGCCGTTTCAGTTCCGTATGAAGGACAAAGGGATCGAGACCGTGACCGCTGTCTGCGCGACACAGGCCGGAGGCGGCGATCGCATCCAGCACGATTTCAACAAGAACCAGTTCACGCCGGTACCGAATTACACCCGGACTCTGGCGCGCTCGATTGCGGTCGAATCCGTCAGGCCCGGCACACCCTCGGTCGCAGGTACGACCAATACCGGCACGCCGGCCGTCACACGCCGCGAGCCGCCTCCGGCGGGGTCGCGGACGTCGCTCCGCGCCGCGATCAGGCTTCATGTGCGTTAATCATCCGTAGGTTTCGTGGCCGGCGTACGGTCCGGGTCACGAAAGTTGCATGTATCTGTGGCAAAGGTTGAGATACGTATTGTTCCTGTCGTGAAGCTCGAGCGATTCGTTGCGTGATTTTCTGAACGTGTTTTTTCAGCAGTCTTTCTTGGAATCGAAATGGCCAATTCAGGCGAGGCCGATCGTGGGCGAAGTGTCGTAGCGCGCTGGCGCATGCTGGCGCAGCGGCGGCTCAATTATCTGATCGAACTTTACGAAACCGGCCGCTGGAAGGTTTATTACAAGGAAACGGAATTCCTGAAAATCATTCAGGAGGCCCGGGTGGCGCTGGCGACATGGGAGAAGCTTGCTCCCTCAGATCCGGTTCAGGACAAGCCGGTCGAGGTCGCAATCGCTCAAACGGAAGGCGCCACCATTCTGCCGTCGCCATTTGCGCAGATGCCGTCAACGCACGGCGTTGAGGCCCAGGACGATTTGCGCAAAGGGTGAGGTTCCTTGCTTACCCAGGTCGGCGGTCACGGTCTTCGCGTGATCGAGCCCGACGATCGCGGAACCCCTCGATCCAGAAATCAGGTTGTTGCTGACCAGCGCCGTGCCGGCACCGGGCACCACCGATACGCCGATCCCGATGAAGGCGTTACGCAGCACGTTGCCGGTGATGGTCACGTCGCGCAGATACTTCCCCCAACCAGCCATGATTCCGAAGGAAGGAGCGTTCTCGATCACATTGCCGGTGACCGCAGCGTCCGCTTCCACGACGATCCCGATTCCGGCGTCGTCGTCAGGTGCGGTACCGATCGGGCGCTTCGGCAGGATATTCCGGATGACGTTACCATGGACGGTCACCATGCGGCCGCCTTCGTTGAAGTTGGCCACCGATACGCCAACGGCGCAGATGTCGATGGTGTTGTTGGCGATCACCGCGCCTTCGAACGCGAACTCCGAATAGAGCGCGACCTCACGGACGTCGCTGACGCTGTTGCCGGTGATGTGGATGTTCGATGCCGAGTTGCCGCGTACGGCCGAATAGTCGCAGTTGCGGATGCGGTTGCCGCTGACAATGACGTTGCCGGCGCGGAACGCGTTGATGGCATTTCCGTGCTGGCCGGAGCCGCCGGGCCCTGCCTTGATGTCATCGATGCGGTTGTTGACGACGATGCTGCCGTCATCGCCGATCGTATGACGCAGGATTTCGATGCCGTTGTCCGACGCATCCTGAATGGTATTCTGCGCGACAAGTAAGCCGAGTGCGTCGAAAGATGTGAATGCTGTGTTCGCCGTCTTGCGAATGCTGTTGCCGCTGACTTCGCCCGCGACGCTTTCGAACCAGATTCCGTTTCCGCCGCTGCCGACAATGTCGCAGTCCTTGATATGAACATCGAGACCATTCTCGAAATGCACCAGCCCGCGCCGGTTGGCGAGCTTGATCCCGAAGCCGTCGAGGGTGAGGCCGGTGAGGGCGATGCCACTCGCGCCTTCGCTGCCGATGAGCGATGATCCGCCGGTGAACTGAAGAACCGTTGCGCCGCGGACGCCGACCAGCCGCGCGCCGTTTGGCAGCTTTAACGCGCCGGTGCGATAGGTGCCCGGCGGGAGCGCCAGTGGAACCTGCGCACTGGAAGATTCATTGATGGCACGCTGGAGCGCGCGGGTCTGGTCGTCCTGGCTGTTCGGGCGCACACCGTGGTGTGTGGCGTCACGCCCAAGCGTGGATGTCAGCGGTGCAGCCCGTGCCGGCTCAGGAGCAACCGCCAACGCACCTGCTGCCGCTCCGGCGGCGGTCGCGTTGATGAGATTGCGGCGGCTGATGTCCATGCGGTGGCCCGATCGGTCTGATTGCATTTCCGGACCGGAAACGCACTGTAAGACCTAATGCAGGAATGCAGCGAACGATGCCCTCGCACGCGCGTTTGCGCACGATTGTCGATGGTAGGGTTAATGGAATCGCGCTTGAGAACCGCTCAAATCGGCGCGTTGTGCGGCGTGAACAGGCGGCCTCTTTCCACCACGAACACCACGGCAAGCGCGACCACGGAGCTCAGCAGCGCGCCGGTCGCGAGCGGCACCAGCGTGCCGTCATAGTATTGTCCGATCGCGGAGCCGACTGCGATTCCGATCAGCGTCGTGATCGATCCAAACAGCGACGAAGCGGTTCCTGCGATATGCCCCTGGGGCTCCATCGCCAGCGCGGAAAAATTGGAAAACATCAATCCGAATGTGAACAGGCTGCCGGTGGCGAGGATCATGAACAAGGTGAGGGAAAGCCAACCGGTGAGGGCTGCGACCAGCATCACCGTAGCGATGGCCAGTTGGCCGACGAGGGCGATATGCGAGATCATGCGCATGCCGTAGCGGCCGACGATGCGTGAATTGAGGAATCCGGCGACGGCGATCCCAACCGCGATCGCGGCGAACGCCAGCGGAAAGTAATGGCCAAGCCCGTAAACGCCGGTGAAGATCTGTTGCGACGAGAGGACGTAGCCGAACAGGATACCCTGCACGCTGCCGGCAGCTAACGCGTAGCCGAAGGTCTGCCGGTTCCTGATCGTCTGAAGAAAGTTGTTAGCCACCTCGCCGACGGCGAGGGATTTGCGCTCGGTGAGCGGCAACGTTTCCGGCAGCCGGACGACGATCCAGCCCAGCGTCAGCACACCATAGACCAGCAGCACGATGAAAATGCCGTGCCATTCCGCGAGCAGCATGATGGCCTGGCCGAATGACGGCGCAATCACCGGCACCGAAATGAAGATCATCATGGCCAGCGACATCACGCTCGCCATGCGGCGGCCGCTGTAGCAATCCCGCACGATGGAGGTGGCGATGACCCTCGCTGCCGCAGTGCTGAGTCCCTGCAGTCCCCGCGCAAGCAGCAGCGTCTCGAACGATGGCGCGATGATCGCGAGCAGGCTGGCGATACCGTAGACGATCAGTCCGCCGATCAGGACCGGCCGCCGCCCGAAACGATCGGCCAGCGGTCCGATAATGAACTGACCGGCGCCGAAGCCGGTCAGGAACACGGAAAGGACGGCCTGCACCCGGTTGGCGTTGCCAATGTGGAACGCCGAGGCCACGTCGGGCAGGGCAGGCAGCATCAGATCCATGGCCAGCGGATTGAGCGCCATGATCGCTGCCACGATGGCGACGAATTCGCGAAAGCCCATCGGGCGGTGGGTGGATGAAACCCAGGCGTTGGCGCTGGTATCGGTCATGAAGGGTGTCTCGCGAAGCTGAGACAATTCCTTACGGGGCGATGCTGCGTTGCACAACTTAGCTTCCGGTATGGCTGCCAGACAGTTTTGCGGCCGGAACTCTCGCTGCCTGAAGCAGCGCCAGAGTTGCCGTTTCCATCAGCATCGCCTCGGCTGCGTCCACCAGTTGCTCGAAGGTCACTCGCTTCGGTGAACCTGCGCGGCGCTGCGCCGTGCCGCGCGGTACCAGCGGAACATGGACAAAAGCGGCAAGGCGCGGGCCGCCGCTGACATGGGTGGCTTCGATCGCGCGCCAGCTCAGATAGTTGCAGAGATAGTAGCCCGCACTCAGCGAGGCGCGGGCATCTACACCAGTCTTTTGCGCAGCGCGCAGCAGTTTGAGCGTGTGCGGTCCGAAACGCCGGGTCGAATCCGCGCTCCGCACGATGGTTCGGCTCAGAACCCTTGTATGTTCGGCGTCGGGCCAGATCTGGGTGACGGTGTTGCGTGCCCGGGTCTCGATCCGGACGAAAGGCGTGCGCGCCGCGAGGCCGAACATCAACAGTGCGTCGGGCCGATGAGTTGCGATCAGCGCAGGCAGTTCGCGATCGACTGCGCTGTAGGTCACCGGAAAGACATGTCCGATCCGCTCGACGTTATTGAGCGCGGGACGGCGCAGATGCAGCAGTCGCTCGACCAGTTTTTCGGTGGGATTGTAGGGCGCGCCGGGAAACGGGCGAAAGCCGGTGATGAGAATACACGGCCGCTTGCCCATCACTCGTGTCCTGAATCCGAAGTTCGCCTCATTTGCAGCGCGTTCCATCGCGGACTTCGCATTCAAACGGACACTAGAAAATAATAATTCCAGTGTGGTTTTGGTCGCAAGTCCGGAAATAGGCGTGCTGAGTAATACTACGGACTTGCGAACCACCACGCTAGTCCAGCAAAGCCGCGACCGCGTCGGCTGCGACGGCGGGCGTCATGCGGCCGTTGGCAACCGCGGCCTCGGTCTGTTTCACCTTGGCGCGGATCGCAGGATCGGATCGCAGCCGTGCGTGCAACCGGTCTTCCAGAATGGTCCACATCCATTTGACCTGCTGCTGACGCCGGCGCGCTTCGAATTCGCCGGACGCGATCATCGCGGTGCGATGCGCGAGGATTTTCTCCCACAGCGCGTCGATCCCGTCACCGGTCAGGGCAGAATAGGTGAGGACGGGCGGAAACCAGTGTTCCGAGCGCGGCGCGAGAATATGAAGCGCGGCGTTGTACTCGGCGGCGGCGGCTTTCGCGCGTTTGAGATTGTCGCCGTCGGCCTTGTTGACGGCGATCATATCGGCGAGTTCGACAAGGCCTTTCTTGATGCCCTGCAATTCGTCGCCGGCGCCCGGCAGCATCAGCGCCAGGAAGAAATCCGTCATGTCGCAGACGGCGGTTTCCGACTGGCCGATGCCGACCGTCTCCACCAGCACCACGTCGAATCCCGCAGCCTCGCATAGCAGCATCGCCTCGCGGGTTTTGGCAGCGACGCCGCCGAGCGTGCCCGACGACGGGGAAGGGCGGATGAACGCATTGTCCTCGGCGGACAGCAGCGCCATCCGCGTCTTGTCGCCGAGGATCGAGCCGCCGGTGCGCGCAGACGACGGATCGACCGCCAGCACCGCAACCTTGTGGCCTTTGCCGATCAGCGCCATGCCCAGCGCATCGATGGTGGTGGATTTGCCGACGCCCGGCGAACCGGTGATGCCGACGCGAACGGCCTTGCCGGTGAGGGGCAGCAACGCCTGCACCAGATCGCGCGCCTGCGCCTGATGATCCGCGCGGCGGCTTTCGATCAGTGTAATGGCGCGGGCCAGCGCCGCGCGGTCGCCAACGCGAAGGGCGGAGGCGAGTTGAAGCGAGGCTTTTTCGGAAGCTGTCACCGGGGCCGCCATACGCGGTGCTGTTTCAATCGCCGCTCACTCCGCCGCTTCGCTGGAGTGCCCGAGCCGCACGTTGAGCTTGCGGATCAATTCTTCCGCAGCGTCCGCGATCACGGTACCCGGCGGGAAGATCGCTTCGGCGCCCGCCTTGTAGAGTTCATCGTAATCCTGCGGCGGAATCACGCCGCCGATGATGATCATGATATCCTCGCGGCCGCGCTTCCTGAGCGCTTCCTTCAACTCCGGGACGGCGGTGAGGTGCGCCGCTGCCAGTGACGAAAGCCCGAGCATGTGGACGTCGTTCTCGACCGCCTGACGCGCGGCCTCGTCGGCGGTCGCGAACAGCGGCCCGATATCGACGTCGAATCCGACGTCGGCGAAGGCCGAGGCGATCACCTTCTGCCCGCGGTCATGGCCATCCTGACCGATTTTCGCCACCAGAATGCGCGGGCGGCGGCCTTCCGCATCCTCGAACGCATCGATCAGCGCTGCAAGTTTTTCGACCCGGTCGGACATGGTGGCGGCCTCGCGCTTGTAAACGCCGGTAATGGATTTGATTTCGGCGCGATGACGGCCGAACACCTTTTCCATCGCGTCGGAAATTTCGCCGACCGTGGCTTTGGCACGCGCCGCATCGATGGCGAGCGCCAGCAGGTTGCCGTTGCCGTCGCCGGCGCTGCGGGTCAGTGCTGCGAGCGCAGCGTCGACATCCGCCTGCTTCCGCTCGGAGCGCAGCCGCGCGAGCTTGTCGATCTGCAAACGGCGTACGGTGGAGTTCTCCACCTTGAGCACGTCGATCGCGGCTTCATTCTCGGGCCTGTATTTGTTGACGCCGATCACGGACTGCTTCCCGGCGTCGATGCGCGCCTGCGTCTTGGCGGAGGCTTCCTCGATCCGCAGTTTCGGAACACCGGCCTCGATGGCCTTGGCCATGCCGCCGAGTTCCTCGACTTCCTGAATATGCGCCCAGGCCTTGGCGGCGAGATCGTGGGTCAGGCGTTCCACATAATGGGAGCCGCCCCACGGATCGATGATCCGCGTGGTGCCGCTTTCCTGCTGCAGGAACAGCTGAGTGTTGCGGGCGATGCGCGCGGAGAAATCCGTCGGCAGCGCCAGCGCCTCGTCGAGCGCGTTGGTGTGCAGCGACTGGGTATGTCCCTGCGTCGCGGCCATCGCTTCGATGTTGGTGCGAACCACGTTGTTGAACACGTCCTGCGCGGTGAGCGACCAGCCCGAGGTCTGGCAATGGGTGCGCAGCGACAGCGAGCGCGGGTCCTTCGGATTGAACGGCTTCAGGAGCTTGGCCCACAGCAGCCGGGCCGCGCGCATCTTGGCGACTTCCATGAAGAAGTTCATGCCGATGGCCCAGAAGAACGACAGCCGCGGCGCGAAGCGATCGACATCGAGCCCGGCCGCCAATCCGGCGCGGAGGTATTCGACACCGTCGGCGAGCGTGTAGGCGAGTTCGAGATCCTGCGTCGCGCCGGCCTCCTGCATATGATAGCCGGAAATCGAAATCGAATTGTACTTCGGCATCCTCGTTGAGGTGTATGCAAAGATGTCGGAGATGATCCGCATCGATGGCGTCGGCGGATAGATATAGGTGTTGCGCACCATGAATTCTTTGAGAATGTCGTTCTGAATGGTGCCAGACAGTTTTTCCGGCGGCACGCCCTGTTCCTCGGCCGCCGCAACGAACAGCGCGAGGATCGGCAGTACCGCGCCGTTCATGGTCATCGACACGCTCATCTGATCGAGCGGGATGCCAGCGAACAGCGTGCGCATGTCATAGATGGAATCGATCGCGACACCCGCCATGCCGACGTCGCCGGAGACACGCGGATGATCCGAGTCGTAGCCGCGATGGGTGGCGAGATCGAACGCGACCGAGAGGCCCTTCTGGCCGGCTGCGAGATTGCGGCGATAGAAGGCGTTGGAATCTTCCGCCGTCGAGAAGCCCGCGTACTGGCGCACGGTCCACGGCTGGTTGACATACATGGTCGGGTAGGGGCCACGCAGATAGGGCGCGATGCCGGGCCACGTATCGAGGAAGTCGATTCCCTCGAGGTCGGCTTCGCCATAGCT
>JAGVII010000401.1 GCA_020056155.1 Afipia sp. | reverse complement strand
CGCTCTTCCGATCTATCGCCTATCGTCCGGAAACCTATCTGCCGTTCGGCCTGCCGGGCTATGGCCTGATCGTCGCTTTCTTCGCGCTGACGTTCCTCGGATTCCTCGCCGCCAACCTGATCGGGCGAACGCTGGTCGAATTCGGCGAAAGCCTGCTCGGCCGCATGCCGGTGGTGCGCGCGATCTATCGCGGCCTCAAGCAGGTCTTCGAGACGCTGTTCTCCGGCAACGGCTCGAGCTTCCGCAAGGTCGGTCTGGTGGAGTTTCCGTCGCCGGGAATGTGGTCGATCGTGCTGATCTCACAGCCGCCAAGCGTGGAGATCGCCACCAAGCTTCCGCAGAACGATGAGTTCATCTCGGTGTTTCTGCCATGCGCGCCGAACCCGACCACCGGCTTCTTCTTCTATGTTCCGAAGTCCAAGCTGATCGAGGTCGATATGAGCACCGACGCCGCCGCGACGCTGATCATGTCGGCGGGCGTGGTGCAGCCGGGCAGCGACGCTCAGAAGAAGGTCAACGCGCTGGCCGAGATGGCCAACGCCGCGCGCGTCGCGACGGCGTCGCAGGCGCCGGATGCGGCGAAGGTGGAGTAGGCGGCCTAGTACGGTCGTGTGGGCTCAGCCGCTGGTCTCGCTCCGTCATTGCGAGGAGCACTTGCGACGAAGCAATCCAGCTCCTGCTCGCTCAAGACTGGATTGCTTCGCTTCGCTCGCAATGACGGGAGAGCGCAGTGGCTCACAAGATCGAATCGTAGAGATCGATCCAGTTTGGATTGATACTTTCGATGAGGGCCAGCTTCTTCGCTCGACTCCCAGCCTTGATTTGTTTCTCGCGTGCTAATGCTTCAAGCATGGTTTCATGAGGCTCATACCAGACCAGAAGCTTGCAGCCATATTTGGTCGAAAACCCTTCACCGCCCCTTCGCGATGTTCAAAGGCTCGTCGGGGCAAGTCGGCAGTCACACCCGTATAGAGTGTCCCATTGCGCTCGCTGGCGACGATGTAAACAAAAGGCTGTTTCACATGTCTGAGACTGCCATTGTCGCATGAGCTGTCAACGGCGTCATTGCGAGCGAAGCGAAGCAATCCAGCTTTAAGACAGCAAGGACTGGATTGCTTCGTCGCAAGTGCTCCTCGCAATGACGGCTGTTGAGCCATCCGTGCAGCTCAAACTCAACCTGCCCCTATCAGCGGCAGCGCCTCATCCCGCTCGTAAAGATACAACAGACAGCGCAGCGCTTCGCCGCGTTCGCCCTTGAGTTTCGGATTGTCCTGCATGATCCGCACCGCCTCGTCGCGGGCCTGCGCGATCAGTTGCGCGTGGACCTCCGGCCGCGCGATGCGATAGCCGGGCAGGCCGCTCTGGCGGGTGCCGAGCACTTCGCCTTCGCCGCGCAGGCGCAGGTCTTCCTCTGCGATACGGAAGCCGTCGGTGGTCTCGCGGATCACCTTGAGGCGTGCGGCGGACATCTCCGTGAGCGGCTCATGATAGAGCAGCAGGCATGTCGACGCCTCGGAGCCGCGGCCGATGCGCCCGCGCAACTGATGCAGTTGCGCCAACCCGAAGCGCTCGGCGTTCTCGATCACCATGATGGAGGCGGCGGGGACATCGACGCCGACTTCCACAACGGTCGTCGCCACCAGCACCTGAATCTCGCCGGCGGCGAATTGCGCCATGACGCGATCCTTTTCGGTGCCTTTCATCTGGCCATGAACAAGGCCGACGCGGTCGCCGAAACGATTTTGCAGAATCTCGAACCGCCTGGTCGCGTTGGTGAGGTGTTCGATGCCTTCAGCCTCGGATTCCTCGACCAGCGGACAGATCCAGTAGACCAGCTTGCCGCCGTCGATGGCGCGGCCGACCGCGTCGACGATCTCGCCGGTGCGGCTGTCGGCGACGGCGCGGGTGTCGATCGGCTGACGGCCCGCGGGCTTTTCGCGCAACTCCGAAATGTCCATGTCGCCGAAATATGTGAGCACCAGCGTGCGCGGGATCGGCGTGGCGCTCAGGACGAGCACGTCAACGGCATCGCCTTTCTCGGTCAGCGCGAGGCGCTCGCGCACGCCGAAGCGGTGCTGTTCATCAACCACGGCAAGCGCCAGATCCTTGAAGATCACATCGTCCTGGATCAGCGCATGGGTGCCGACCAGCAGATCGATCTCGCCGTCCGCGAGCCGCGCGATAATGTCGCGGCGCTCCTTGCCCTTCTCGCGGCCGGTGAGAATGGCGACGCGCATCCCGGCGCGCTCCGCCAGCGGCGCGATGGTCTTGATGTGCTGGCGCGCGAGAATTTCCGTCGGCGCCATCAGCGCCGCCTGCTTGCCGGTCTCCGCGACCGCGGCGGCGGCCAGCAGCGCCACGACGGTCTTGCCGGAGCCGACGTCGCCTTGCAGCAGGCGCAGCATCCGCACAGGTTCATTGAGGTCGCTG
>JAGVII010000606.1 GCA_020056155.1 Afipia sp. | reverse complement strand
GCTTGCGGTGGGGGAGCATCGCCGCGAAGTCCCGCGAGAATGCGCTCGGGCGTGAACGGCGGTTCGCGGAAGCGCACACCGGTTGCATCGAAGATTGCGTTCGCGATCGCCGCGGCGCTCGGGACCGACGCGGATTCACCGACGCCGAGCGGCGGCTGATCCTGACGCGGCAGCATCAGAACATCGATCTTCGGAATATCCGGGAAGGTGATGATCGGGTAGGCGCCCCACTCCTGGCTGGCCACGGCGGCCCGATCGAACGAGACCTCTTCCATCAGGGCGCGGCTGGTGGACTGGATCACGTTGCCGTGGATCTGATGGCGCACGCCGTCGGGGTTGATCATCAGCCCGGAATCCTGCCCGGCAACGACGCGCGTCACGCTCACGTCGCCGGTCGATTTGTTGACCGCAACATCCGCAATCCAGGCAGACCAGGCAGCGCCGTAGCCGGGGAACTTGCTGTGGACGTAAAGCGCGTAAGCGAAACCGCGTCCACGAACGACATCGCCCTCGACCTCTTGCCCCTTCCATTGCGGGCGAGGAGTCCAGTCGGCGCGTTTGGCTACGGCCTCGACCAGATCGACCGCACGCGGGTCTTTCAGATAACGCAGGCGGTATTCAATTGGATCGACACCGGCCTCGGCCGCGAGTTCATCAATGTAGGACTCGTGCGCAAACGTGTTGGGCAATGCCGAGACGCCGCGAAACCACGAAGCCCTTACGATTGGCGGCATGTCGTGCGCGGTTACGCGCATCGCATCGTAGTCATAAGGCGGAATCGCGGTGCGGTCGCCCATCTCAAAGACCGCTGGAACAGGCGGGACGGTGCCTGTCAGCAGCAGCGCCAGCGTGGGTGCTCCGTTCGACGGATAGCGCGTGGCGAAGTCGTAGCCCGCGACGCTGCCGTCGGCACGCAGGCCGCCATTCACGTCCATCAGTTGCGCGGTCCCCTTGGGCTCCCACGCGTGTTCCTGCTCGCGGGTCAGCTGCACGCGCACAGGGCGGCCGACCGCGCGGGACAGCAGCACCGCGTCGGCGGAGACATCATCGGCGCAGTTGCGGCCGTAGCAACCGGCTGCCTCCAATCGAATCACATCGATATGGGATTCCGGCAATGCAAGAAGCAGTGCGAGGTCGGATCGCAGGATGTGCGGATTTTGCGTGCCGGACCACACCCGTGTGAATCCATCCTGGACATCCGCCACGGAACACGAAGGTCCGATTGACCCGTGCATCTGGTACGGCCAGATGTAGGTCCGCTGCATCGGCTTTGCGGCATCCGCGATGGCGGCATCCACGCCGCCTTTGTCGAGCAATGTGCGCGGCGTGCTCGGATTGGCGCGCAACGCCGTTTCGATATCCTTCAGGTTTGGCAGCGTGGGCGTCGGCTTCCACGTGACCTTGAGTTGGGCCGCCGCCTTGATCGCATTTTCCTCGCGTTCGGCAACGACGCCGACGAAGTCTCCGATCTGCACAACCGATACCAAGCCCGGAATATCGCGAACCGACGATTCGTCGACAGCAATCAGGCTGGTCCCGACGAAATTTCCGGCATCGACACCGGCGTAGGGCGGACGCACGACACGCCCATGCAGCATGCCCGGCACGCGCACGTCATGCACGTAGACCAGTTCACCGGTCGCCTTGGCCGGAAGATCGACGCGTGGGGTCGATTGTCCGACGATTTTATAGGATTCGACCGCCTTGACCGGAACATCATCGGCGAGTTCGATCCGGATGATTTCGTCTCCGATCAGTTCGCCGTAACTGATGCTTCGGTTGTCGTGACCCCGGATCAGGCCGTCCTCTACCGAGAGTCCGCTTTCCGGCAGATCAAGCCTCTGCGCGGCCAGCTCGATCAGAAAACGGCGCGCCTGCGCAGCCGCGTTACGCAGCGGCACCGCAGTGATCTGGATTGTTTCGCTCGCGATAGTCGCCCCCTGATTGGGGACGAGCGACGTGTCGCCAAGTACGACGATGACGCGCGCGAACGAGACGTCGAGTTCTTCCGCAACGATCTGCCCAAGCGCCGTACGGATGCCGGTCCCGAGATCCACATGGCCGTTGAACGCCGTGACAGTTCCGTTCGCCGCAATCCTGATGAAGGTCTCGAACGTCGCATCAGCGCTGCTGGAAGATGCCGGGCGAACGACGGACAGCGATCCGGAATGAGAGTGCTCTCGATCCGCCTGAGTGCTCCCCGCCATTACTCGTGTCCTTCGACGGAATGACCCGCAGCACGCATGACCGCGCGCAGGATTTCGACATGCGCACCACACCGGCACAGGTTGTATCGCAAGGCCTGCAGCACTTCCGTCTCCGATGGGTGCGGGTTGTGCATGAGCAGCGCCTTCGTCGTCATGATCATCCCGTTGAGGCAGTAGCCGCATTGCGCGGCCTGTTCTTCGATGAAGGCTTCCTGCACAGAGTCGGGTTGCTCGCGTGATCCGAGGCCTTCGAGCGTTAAGATATTTCTCTCCACGCATCCGCTGACCGGTATCACGCAGGAGCGGGCTGCAACGCCGTCGATGATGACGGTGCATGCGCCGCATTCGCCGAGCCCGCAGCCGAATTTTGGTCCGTTCAATTTGAGATCGTTGCGCAACACATAAAGCAGGGGAGTGTCCGGCGCGACGCCGACATCGTGAATCCTGCCGTTCACTGTCAGGCGGATCGTTGTCTGCACCATGTTCATCGTCACGGTCCGGTCTGTTGCGCTGCAAAAGGTCGGCAATGTTTCATGGTGACGATACCGTTTGTATACAAACGTGCAAGCGCATGATGTGCCCGCAATGGATGTGTGTCCCGCGCGATGATGCATTGCACGATTTGTGGACACGGAACGTAGGCAATTGAGTTTTTATTCGGCAGTTGCGGTTTTCGCGCGCGACGGCGCTTGACAGCTTTCGGGACTGCGCGCAACATCGTTCGTATACGAACAAAATGCCGAATGCGGACTGACTGAACTAATCCTCGCGGCAT
>JAGVII010000174.1 GCA_020056155.1 Afipia sp. | reverse complement strand
TGGTCCGTCGCGCAACCCGCATGATCTGACCCGGATGACGGGCGGCTCGTCTGGCGGATCAGGCGGCGCAGTCGGCGGCGGGCTGGTCCCGCTGGCGCTGGGCTCCGACACCAATGGTTCGATCCGTGTGCCCTCGTCATTCTGCGGCATCTTCGGCCTGAAGCCGACATACGGGCGGCTGTCTCGCGCGCGGTCATTTCCCTTCGTCGCAAGCTTTGATCACCTCGGCCCGTTCGCCCGCACCACGCGTGATCTGGCGCTCGCCTACGATGCCATGCAGGGACCGGACTCAGACGATGCCGCCTGCGTCGATCGTGCAGTCGAACCGGTGATGCCGTCGCTGGAAGCCGGAATTGATGGATTACGTATTGCAGTTGCAGGAGGTTATTTCAGGAAGAACCTGTTTCCTGAGGCGCAAGAGGCTATGGGCCGCGTTGCGAAGGCCTTGTCGGTCACCGGTGAGATAGAAATCCCGGAAGCCGCGCGGGCACGCGCAGCGGCCTATGTCATCTCGACATGCGAAGGAGCATCGCTGCACCTCGACAGGCTCCGCTCGCGGCCGAACGATTTCGATCCGGCCGTCCGTGATCGCCTGCTTGCAGGGGCAATGATCCCCGCGGTATTCGTCGATCGTGCCCAGAAGTTCCGCCGCTGGTATCGTGCGCAGATGCTTGAACTGTTCAAGACCGTTGACGTGATTCTGGCGCCTGCGACGCCATGCGTAGCGCCGCAAATCGGTCAGGCGACTTTCGTTCTTGATGGGACGGAACTTCCGGTCCGGCCCAACATCGGAATTCACACCCAGCCGATTTCGTTCATCGGGCTTCCGGTGGTGGCTGTGCCTGTTCCGCTCGACCCGATGCCTATCGGGGTGCAGGTGATTGCAGCGCCGTGGCGCGAGGATCTGGCGTTGCGTGTCGCTTACGCACTCGAGCAGGCGGGTGTGGTAAGCGCCCCGCGTCCCAAAGGTATCTGAAAATGACGGTGGAAGTTGATTTGCCCGACGTCGTTGCTGAGGTCAGCGCGGCCTTTGCGGCTTACGAAAAGGCGCTGACGTCGAACGATGTTACGACACTCGATGCGCTGTTTCACAAGGATTCCAGGACGATCCGCTACGGGATCGGCGAAAATCTCTACGGCTACGATGCCATTGCCGCGTTCCGCGCCGCGCGAAGCCCTGCGGGCCTGATGCGCGACCTGTCGAAGACGGTCATCACAGCCTATGGTCGCGATACCGCCGTTGCTTCCACGCTGTTCCATCGCTCATCCGCGCCCGGCAAGACCGGGCGGCAGATGCAGACATGGGTTCGTTTCGCCGAAGGCTGGCGGATCGTCGCTGCGCATGTCAGCTTGATCGATGGTTGAGACATCATGACCTTTGAGCCCGGCATGTCACGAATTTCGATCGGCGACCCCGCCGGCGCCAATGAACCGGGCTCGCCCTTTGCGCGCGCGACTATCCAGCCCGCGAAGCGTACACTCGCGGAGGAGTTACGGCTGCAACTCGCCGATGATATCGTGCGAGGGGCGCTTGAACCCGGATCGTCCCTTGATGAGTCCGAGATTGCGCGGCGGTTCAATGTTTCGCGTACACCGGTCCGCGAGGCGCTTCGTCAACTTGTCGCCAGCGGCCTTGTGAACGCGCGGGCGCACCGGAGCGCGGTGGTAGCACGGCCGACTATCGAACAACTCAACAGCATGTTCGAAGCCATGGCAGAACTTGAGGCTCTATGTGCCGGGCTTGCCGCCGAGCGAATGCCGGTGATCCAGCGCCGTGAACTGGAAGTTCTGCACGAGCGGCTGCGGATTTTGAGCTATGACGGCAACCCGCAGTTGTTCCATGAAGTGAACGAAGCCTTTCACAATGCGATCTATGCCGGATCGCAGAACGGCTATGTCGCGGATATGGCGCTGGCGACGAGGGTTCGCGTTCAGCCGTTCCGGCGCGCGCAGTTTCGGAATCTTGGCCGCCTCGCGAAATCATATGTCGAGCACGACCGGGTGGTCGTTGCCATCATGCGCGGCGACAAATCAGGCGCAGCGAACGCGATGCGCGACCATATCGAGACTGTTCGTGAAGAATACGAAGTTTACGCGGTGTCGCTGTAGATGCATTCCTCGCGCCTTACTTCTTGGTGCCGCCGAGTCCGCCGAACATCTTGAACATGTCCCCTAACTGCTCGGGATTGAACGACATCCAGTTCCGCAGGATTGCGTCGGGAGACATGCCTGCGACACCGGAAAGTAGTTTTTCCTCAATCTGCTTCATGACTTTCTCCTGCATGGGCTGGATATTCGGAAGCCCGAGGAATTCACGCGCTTCCTGCGGTGTGCAATCGATGTTGACTGTGACCTTCATCGAATAGTTCCTGTGCTGTCGTCCCATCCATTCAGGATGCGATCCTGAATGGCCAATCTATACATGAGAATGCCAAATGGAAATCACTCGGGGCTCCGCCCGCGTCTATACGTGGACCGCGCTGCGCACGCGACCCGCATTGCCGAACACGCGCAGATAACGCGCGATCTCGGTTGGGCTGCCGGTCGCTTTTTCCGGATTGTCCGAGAGTTTCACCGCCGGCTGCCCGTTGACGGCAGTCACCTTGCACACCAGCGAGATCGGATCGAGATCGGCGGTGCCGTCCGGCGCACATCCGACAAAGTCGTTGGTAAGGTTGGTGCCCCAGCCGAAGCTGGTCCTGACGCGTCCGGAGAAATAACGATGCGTGTCCTCGATTGACCCTACATCCATGCCGTCCGAGAAGATCAGCAGTTTTTCCTTCGGATCGCGTCCTTTTTCCTTCCACCACTTGATGATTTCTTCGCCGGCGGCAATCGGCGGCGCGCTGTCCGGGCGGAATCCGGTCCAGTCGGCCACCCATTCGGGCGCATCCCGCAGAAACGCCTTGGTGCCGAATGCATCGGGCAGGGCGATCAGAAGATTTCCGTCATAGGTCTGTCGCCACTGATCGAGAATGAGGTAGGGCGCCCACCGCAATTCGTTGTCGTCTTTCGCCAATGCAGCCGCGACCATCGGCAGTTCGTGTGCGTTGGTGCCGATCGCTTCCAGATCGTTATCCATCGCCAGCAGCACGTTGGATGTGCCGGTGAATGCCGGACCAAGCCCTTCCTTGACGGCTTCGACGCACCAGCGCTGCCAGAGAAACCCATGCCGCCGCCGCGTCCCGAAATCCGACAACCGCAGGCCTTCAAGTTTGCGCAGCCGTTCGACCTTGGTCCAGAGTTTGGCCTTGGCGCGCGCATACAGAACGTCGAGAACGAACCGGCCTTGTCCCTTCATGGCCTGCCGCGAGCGCAATTCATTGATGATGGCGAGCGCCGGAATTTCCCACATGGTCGTGTGGGTCCATGGTCCGTGGAAATGCAGCTCATACTGTCCATCGACCGTATGCAGTTCATATTCCGGAAGCTGGAACGCGGCGAGCCAACTGATGAAATCCGGCGAGAACATCTGGGTCTTGCCGTAGAACGTGTTACCGGCGAGCCAGATCAGTTCCTTCTTTGAGAAGCGAACCGTGCGGGCATGATCGAGCTGGGCGCGCAGCTCTCCCTCGTCGATCACTTCGCCGAGGCGCACATGATGCGTGCGATTGATCACCGAGAACGTCACATGCTCGTCCGGATAGAATCGCCGGATCATCTGAAGCATCAGGAGCTTGTAGAAGTCGGTGTCAAGAAGACTGCGCACGATTGGATCGAGCCGCCAGCCGTGATTATAGGTCCGTGAAGCAATGTCTGTAATGGCCATGCTTGTGTCTCGTATCCGGCGTTCGTTTCACTTCGCAGCGCCTTCCGAGCGGACGCCGGATACGAAAGGACACAAGCGAGTTATGATTTTAGTGATCCTTTGGTTCTGACATTCGTAACAAATGCCCGCGAAGGAGTATGTACGAATGTCAGAGCCGGATCACCAGGATCATATCCGGCTCCCTCACGGGCAGCCAGCCATCCCTCGCGTGATTTTATGGTCTGGAAGCGTGCCGGACCCGGCCGATCGCGGCGGCGATATCGGTCCAGGGCGCTTTGTCCGGAGCGAACTGCTGCCGAAGATAGGACACCAGTTCCGAGACCTGTTCATCATTGAGGCTGTTCTTGAAGGCGGGCATATAGCCGAGGTCGCTGGAAACCGGCTGTTCGATCCCGTGCAGGATGACCTGAATAATGTTGTCGGGCATCGCGCTGTGCAGATTGCTGTTCAGCGCCAGTGAGGGTTTGCTGCCAAACAGGACGGGGCCGCCGACCTGATGGCAGACGGCGCATGCGCCGTCATAGATGCGCGCGCCAAGAGCCGATGCGGAGGCGGCCTTCACGCTTGTTGTTGTTTCCAGCCGCGTTGCCAGTGCTTCCTGCGCCGCCGGCGTGATTGCGGTCTCGTTGAATGAGGCGAGATAAACCGCCATGGCGCGAAGGTCGCTGTCCGGCACGGCTGCCAGTTCCCTCACGATCGGCGCCATCGGCCCCGCCGCGACGCCGTGAAAGCGGGAAGTGCCCGTTCGCAGATAGGTGAAGAGCTCGTCCTCGCTCCACGGGATCGGCGCGTGCGACAGGGACGTCAGTGGCGGCGCTTCCCAGCCTTCCGCAATGCCGCCCGCCAAATAAGCCTTGGCTGTTCGCTCGGCGCCCAATGCATTCCTTGGCGTATGGCAAGCTCCGCAATGGCCAAGACTCTCGACCAGATAGGCTCCGCGATTCCAGGCGGCTGATTTTGCGGGATCGGCCTTGAAGGGGACCGGCTCGTGAAACAGCGCGTTCCAGCCTGCCAGCAATGGCCGAAAGTTAAAGGGGAACGCCAGTGCCGTCTCGCGGTTGACGGCGCGCACCGGCTCCTGCGCCATCAGATAGGCGTAGATCGACTGGAGGTCGGCATCGGTTGTGTTGGCGAAGTGATTGTAGGGAAATGCCGGGTAGAGATGCCGTCCGTCGCGATGGATGCCTTCGCGCATCGAGCGCTCGAACGCCGGATATGACCACGCGCCGATACCAGTCTCGACATCAGGAGTGATGTTGGTGCTGTAAACGATGCCGAATGGTGTCTCGAGCGGCCGCCCGCCAGCATTGGCGATCCCGTTTATGTCGGTATGGCAGCCGGCGCAGTTCCCAAGCGCCGCAAGCTGCTGGCCGCGGGCAATGGTCGCCACGGAATATGTCGATATATCCGGCCGCGCAATTGGCGCAATCGATCGCCACGGAAGTACCGCTGCGGCGATTCCGACAGCCGCTGTGCAGACCGCGGCGATACCTGCGAGCGTGGTGCGGCGCTTGAAGAACGGACTTGGCGTTTGCGGAATTCGTTCCTGCGGCTGGAGGCTTGTCTCAGGCAGCAATGCTTGCGGTGGGGGAGCATCGCCGCGAAGTCCCGCGAGAATGCGCTCGGGCGTGAACGGCGGTTCGCGGAAGCGCACACCGGTTGCATCGAAGATTGCG
>JAGVII010000381.1 GCA_020056155.1 Afipia sp. | reverse complement strand
GTTTCCGGTCGAGGTGGCGCGGCAGGCGCAGCGCGCGCTACGCGCAGCGGGTGCGAACGTGACCTACCGCGAGATCGACGATCTCAGCCACACCTATCCGCGCGAAATCAATGCGCCGATTCTGGATTGGCTGAATGGCCTTCATGACAACGCCGGAGCGGTCTGATCCGCTTCGGCTTGTCTGACGGTGTGGGCGATCAGTGCGCGCTGCTTCGTACGGCCTCTGGATTCTGGTGGGTCCCGAAACGCTCAACCATCGTCGCACTGGCCTTGTTCAGACCGAGCACTTCGACATGCGCACCGTGCCGCCGAAGCTTCATAACGATGTCGTCCAACGCTCCGATGGCGGTAATATCCCAGAAGTGCGCTTCGCTGACGTCGATCCTCACAAGCGGAGGAACATCCTGGTAATCGAACGCATCGACAAGGCTGCTGGAGGACGCGAAAAACACCTGACCGGTGACCCGGTAGGTGATCGTCTGCCCGTCATCGGATCGCTCCGTCACAATTCCCAGCAGCCGCGCGACCTTGGCTGCGAAGAACACGCCGCTGAGGACGACGCCAGTGAGAACGCCAATCGACAGATCGTGGGTCAGGACGACCGTGGCGACGGTCGCCAGCATCACTACGCTCGAACTCAGCGGATGAGAACGCAGGTTACGAACCGACGACCAGTTGAAGGTGCTGATCGAAACCATGATCATCACCGCGACCAGCGCTGCCATTGGAATCTGTTTGACCCAGTCGCCCAGAACAACGATCAGAAACAGCAGAAACCCGCCGGCAAAGAACGTCGATAGCCGGGTGCGCGCTCCCGCCGTGACGTTGATGACCGATTGCCCGATCATGGCGCATCCGCCCATGCCGCCGAGGAATCCGGTGACGATGTTCGCCACGCCCTGACCTGCGCATTCGCGGTTCTTGTTGCTGCCGGTGTCGGTCATGTCATCGACGATTGTTGCGGTGAGCAACGACTCCAGCAGACCGACGGCCGCCATCGCCAGCGAGTAGGGCAGTATGATCTGAAGCGTCTGAAGGTTGAAAGGCACCTGCGGGATCGCGAAGAACGGCAGGGTGGACGGTAGTTCGCCCATATCCCCAACTGTCGGCATCTTCACTCCGGAGAAGATCGTGAAGGCGGTTAGCGCGATAATGCTGATCAGTGCCGAAGGCACCCGATTGGTGAGAAGCGGGAAGAGATAGATGATGCCAAGCCCCGCTGCGACCATCGCGTAGGTCTGCCAGCTGGCGTGAACGAGGTGAGGTAGCTGCGCGAGAAAAATCAGAATGGCGAGGGCGTTGACGAAGCCGGTCATGACCGAGCGCGAAACGAACTTCATCAGCAGGCCGAGCCGCAGGGCGCCCGCAGCGATCTGGATTACGCCCATCAAGACGGTTGCGGCGAAAAGGTACTGAAGGCCGTGGTTCTTGACCAGCGTGACCATCAGCACGGCGGTTGCGGCGGTAGCGGCCGAGATCATGGCGGGGCGGCCGCCGACGACGGCTGTCACCACGGCTATCGAGAACGATGCATAGAGGCCGACCTTGGGATCGACGCCGGCAACAAGCGAAAAACCGATTGCCTCTGGAATGAGAGCCAGGGCGACAAGCAACCCTGACATCAGCTCGGTGGGGATATTGCTCAACCATTCGCGGCGGAAAGTTTGAAAGTGACTCATTTTTGCTGGAACCAATACGACGCAGCGAGGCGACGGGCTGCGCCCGGTCGGCCTGAAAGACAGATTTTAAGTCTCGCTGAGGGTTTCCGGGGGATAGGCGCCCGGCCGAGCCACCCGATCAGATCGGGTCCGATGAACCCCGGAAGCATATCATGCTGCGATGCAATATCAAGCCTGCTCCTGCCTTTATCATTCGCTTGCTGGTCTCATCAGGCAGCCTTAAAAATTCGCCCGAAGCATTCGGACGTGAACTGGATCAGATGAAGATGCCGACGGACATAAAATCGACAGCCGGCATCATTGGCATCGCCGCGCTTGCGTTGATCGCCACGTCGGCGCATGCGCCGCTCCGCGCGCAATCCGCCGATTTCGTGCTGTGCGACCGGCTCGCCGCCGATCCCGCCGACCCGGACAAGCCTGCGGACGTCAAGGGTGTCGCCGCTGTCGCAGCGGCCGATGTCGCAACCGCGATCAAGTTCTGCAAGCAGGCGTCGGCTTCGCGCCGCGCGATGTATCAGCTTGGCCGCGCCTATGCCGCGAACCGCCAGAATGCGGAGGCCATCGGGGCGTGGCGCAGGGCCGCCGACAAGGGCAGCACCTCGGCGATGGTCGAGCTGGGGGTCGCCTATGCGACCGGCGCCGGTGTCGCCAAGGACGAATCCGCGGCAGCGAAGCTGTTCGAGCGCGCGGCACAGGCCGGCAATCCGCGCGGCGTCAGCAATCTTGCGGCCCTCTCTGGCAGGGGCGGTGCCGCTCCCGCCGATGCAGC
>JAGVII010000622.1 GCA_020056155.1 Afipia sp. | reverse complement strand
CCCATGCGCGCCAGCAGATCGCCGGTGCGCAGCCGGTTGCCGGCCACGCGGGTGAACGCCCGCAGGCATTCGTCGCCGGCGGCATGGCCGTGGCTGTCGTTGACTTCCTTGAACTCGTCGAGATCGATCATCAGGAGCGCGAACGCCTCGCCGCTGCGGTCCGAGCGGGCGCATTCCTCGTCGAGCCGCGCCAGGAACTGGCGGCGGTTGGCCGCGCCGGTGAGATCGTCGAACAGCGCCAGATCCGCGACCTCGGCGCGCAGCCGGTCAATCGCCATCAACAGGAAGCCGAAATTCCACATCATCGACAGGAACACCAGCCCGAGGATCAGGGCGGCCTGAACAGGATTGAACTCGATCAGCGAGATGGGGCCGCCGACATGCGCCAACGCCCCTGCGGACCGCGCCAGATAGACCCCGATCATCAGAAGCGCGATGTAGCCGGCCATCCGCGCGCCGGGATGCGCATTGCCGTTCTTGCGGGACAACAGCAACGGCAGCGTCATGGCGATCGGCAGGGCCTGGCAGGCCGAGTAGATCAGAATGCGCATCGTCATGTTGTCGTACCAGACGAAGTACGACAGGCCGACGAAATTGGCCGTGACGACAAGTGCGGTGAAGCGCCATGACACCGGCACGTCGTAGAACCGCCGGATGCCCATCGCGGCGACACACACCGCCAGAACCAGAACGGAACCGCCGATCAGCAGCGGAATCATCAGAAGAAACTTGTCGTTCGGATCGATCGCGCTGCGCGACATCGCAATCGCCGCGCCGAGCGCCGCGATAAAAGCCCCGGCGCACCAGTAGCGCGTGGCGATAAGGGTCGGATAGCTGCGGACGACGAAGGTCCACACAATCCCGATCGCTACGAAATTGACGACGAAGACGATCCAGAGGGTCTGGACGCTCAGCATGTGCAGGCCAGGGGCGCACGGTTACCCGCGTCTTGTGCCCTGTCCCTGTGATTGATCGCCCGATGCATGAACCCACTCCCGTTTCCGGATGACCGGAAATCCGCCTCCCCCGAAGCCGGATGCATCCTTGCAGGGGCGCTCTTAACGGAGTCTGACCGGCTTCCGATAAACCGCGCTGTGGTTGGGATTTGATGAAGATGCGGGGCACATGCCCAAATGAAAGCCGTTGTGGCGCTCGCACCGGCAATCGCGAAAGCAAAGCGAAAGCCTTTGCCCGATGTTAACCCTGGCTGCGCAAACCGCCGTCCACAGAAAAAATCACCGGCAATGTCACCAAGCCTGCACAATGCTGAAAAACAGGCGACAAATTTCGGCGAATCGGTTCGGATCGAATTTGAGGCTGCATACTGGCCTATCGCCGAGCACGCCTCGTGACGTTGACGTCAACTCGAACCCATGAGGATGCCATGGCGAAGAAAGCCAAGAAGGCGAAGAAGGCGGCGAAGAAGACAGTGAAGAAGGCCAAGAAGGCCAAGAAGAAGTAGTTTTAATTGATTTGAAGTGGCTCGGGCGGAGTCGCTTCGCCCGAGCTGCCGGTTCAGGGCGGCTCACGAAATAACTTTCCCTCGCGCCATCCGCGCTTGTCCGCCTCCTCAGCGATTGCTCTTCCCCTGCAACGCTTGAATCCCGGACCCATCCTCGCTAGAACGGCTCCGCGCTGATCGCGCCGTAAGCGTCTCACGTCAGGCAACGCATTCAACCAGGCCGCCGGCCCGGGGAATGTCATGACGCGCAGGACGCCCAGCCCCTCACACGATGAGGCAGGCCGCCTCTGTTGCAGGTTTTTGCCTTTGCAGGTTTTTGCCTTTGCAGGTCTTAGCCTTGCAACCCGTCATCGCGCATCCCTGACCGCAGGCGGTCCGTTTTTCAAAGAGTGACCTGATGACAACGCTTCCCAAATCCCGCGCGCGCGGCAAGCTGCCCGCGCGTTATGCGTCGATCGTGATGCCGCTGGTGCTGTCGATCCTGATGACCTTCGTGGTTTCGGGGATTTCGACGCTGAAGAGCCTCGGTGCGACGCAGGCTTTTCTCGCGACGTGGCCCGCAGCCTGGGGCATTTCCTGGCTGGTGGCGTTTCCAACCCTGCTCGCGGTGCTGCCGCTGGTGCGGCGGATCGTGGCGATGGTGGTCGCGCCGCCGCCATCATCCAGTTCCTGATCACGCCGCATCAAGTCAGGCCTGCTCCCTCTCCCCACGGGAGGTGAAGTAAAGCTACTGGTATCGACTGTGGCGACGCGTCGCATACTTAGCCATTGACCTAACTTTTGACGGCGCTATAGTTAGTCTTATGACTAACCATCAGGATCGCCTCAACGACACGTTCCATGCTCTCGCCGACCCGACCCGGCGCGCGGTGCTGGCAAAGCTGACATCCGGTCCCGCCACGGTCAGCGATCTCGCGCAGCCGTTCGACATGAAGCTGCCGACATTTCTTCAGCACCTGAAGGTGCTGGAAGAATGCGGCCTCGTCAGGTCGAAGAAAGTGGGGCGGGTCCGCACCTGCCATCTCAAGCCCAAGCCGCTGGCCGCCGCGGAGGACTGGATCGGCGCGCAGCGCACGCTCTGGACCAAAAGGCTCGACCAGCTCGACGACTATCTCAGACACCTCAACGCCACGGAGACACCGAAGTGACAGCGTACAAAATCGATCCCAAACTCGATCTCGTCCTCGAACGTGAAATCGACGTGCCGCCGGAACTGGTCTGGAGAGCATGGACCGAGCCGCAGCATCTGATGAAATGGTTCACGCCTGCGCCGTGGAAGACGGTGGACTGCGAGATCGATCTTCGTCCGGGCGGCATCTTCCGCACCGTGATGCGCTCGCCCGAGGGGCAGGACATGAACAACATCGGCTGCTGCCTCGAGGTCGTCGAGCAGCGCAAGCTGGTCTTTACCGATGCGCTGCTGCCGGGCTTCCGCCCGCGCGACGACGGCTTCTTCACCGGTATCGTCCTCATCGATCCCATCAAGGGCGGCACCAAGTACACCGCCTGCGCGATCCACAAGGACGAAGCGGGGAAGAAGACCCACGAGGAGATGGGCTTCCACTCCGGCTGGGGCACTGCGCTCGATCAGCTGGTGGCACACGCCAAGACCATGTGAGCCAAACGATTTGAGCCAGACGATGTGAGCGCTCTCATCCGCGCATCGAACAACAAAGGGCGGCATGCGTGCTGCCCTTTCCGTTTTTGCTGTTACCGCATCCGGAACTGCAAGTCCCCCGTAAGGATGACGCTCACGCGTGAGCCACGTCACATCCAGGGACAAAAACAGGGACTAGCCTGCGCGCTCCCTCACCCTGACAGGAGCATCCGATATGACAGCCCTGTTGACCGCAATCGCGCTATGGCTTTCAGCCAACTTCAACCTGCCGCCCCTGAGCGAGCCGCCGAAAATCGAACTGGTCTCCCAGGCCAGGATCGTGGCCATCCGCCATCAGGCCTTCCACGTCGAGCGGCGGCACGACATCGCCGCCATGCCTCCCGTCTCCGACCCGCGCGACACCGTCGCCGTTTACGACGACCCCAACCGGACCATCTATCTTCCGCTGACGTGGACCGGCGGCACGGCGGCCGACCTGTCGGTGCTGGTGCACGAGATGGTGCATCACCTTCAGAACATCGGCGGCATCAAATACGAATGTCCGGCGGCGCGCGAGGAACTGGCCTATCGTGCGCAGGACCAGTGGCTGCACCTGTTCGGGCAAAACCTCGAGCAGGCGTTCGGCATCGACAAGTTCACATTGAAAGTCAGCACGTCCTGCGGATTCTAGGGTTTGATTTTATCCTGTTGAATCGGAGCAAGACGCAGGCTCGCGCTTCACCTCTCCCGTGGGGAGAGGTCGAGGGCACGATAAGCGCGCTATGGTGCATCGTGAGGGCGTGCGCCAAGACCATGTGAGACGGGAAGCGTCCTGACGCAGCGACCGCTTTCAATCGTTGGAATCAGACTTCGTCATGGCCGGGCTTGTCCCGGCCATCCACGTCTGACCTTGATTCAGTTGACATGAAGGCGTGGATGCCCGGGACAAGCCCGGGCATGACGGTGAGAGATTACTCGTCACCGCCCCGCGAGACGGTCGGCGAAATAGCCGATGGTCTTGCGATAGATGGTCGCGCGATTCCATTCGCGCATCGCCTCGAAGTTCGCGGAGCCTTCGTGATAATCGCCGCCCGCCCGCCAGCCGGCGGTCTTGAGCAGGTTCGCGGTGGAGGCCAGCACGTCCGGAATGCTGTGGCGCAGATCGACGTGGCCGTTGCCGTCGAAATCGACGCCGTACTTGATATAGGACGACGGCAGGAACTGGGTCTGGCCGAGTTCGCCGGCAAAGGCGCCGACCAGATCGCGCAGCGGGAGATCGCCGCGCTGGAGGATCTTCAGGGCCGCCAGCAGTTCGCCCTGAAACAGTTCGGTGCGGCGGCAATCATGCGCCATGGTCGCGAGCGTGCGGACCACCGGCATCCTGCCAAGATCGCCCCTGCCGAAATCGGATTCCAGCCCCCAGATCGCGACGATGATCTCCGGCGGCACGCCGAAACGCTGCTGGATGCGCGACAGCAGCGAGGCATGCCGCTGCAGCATCGCCTTGCCGGTCTTGATGCGCCCCGCGCTGACGCGGGTCGCGACATACTGCTCGAAGGTCTTGTTGAAGGTGCCGCGCTGGCGGCGGTCGAACGACAGCACCGCGGGGTCCTGCGTCACGCCGTTGAGCGCGCTGTCGATCACGCCGCGCGAAATCCCCGCCGCCTGCGCCTCCTGCGCCATCGCGGAGACGAAGGTCTGGAAATCGCCGCCGCAGCGCGCGGCGAAAGTGGGGGTGGAGAGAGTGAGGGCGCAAAAAATGATCGCGAGGCGAAGTCTGGACATCACGAACTCCGTTTCAAATATTCCGCGATTCTACACCGGCATGACCGGACTTGTCCCGGCCATCCGCGCCTTGGTTCTTACGCTTTTAAGCGAAACAGCATCGAATCCGCGTGCCGCACGTCCGCCGCACTCCGCGCCATCGGAGCGCGCGGGGGCTGATCGAAGCTGCCGCGCGACGCAGCGTTATCGAACACCCCGGCGACACATCGCAGCGCGACATGCAGCCTGTCATCGTTTAGCTATAAAAGGCGGTGAGGATTTGGGCGATGGTGAAGAACTTGCGCCCGATCGCATCGCTGCTGCTGGCGGCGGCGTTGCTGCTCGCCGGTAACGGGGCGCAGTTCACGCTGCTGCCGCTGCGCGGCCAGGCCGAAGGCTTTTCGACATTCGCTCTAGGCTTCATGGGTTCGGCCTACTATGTCGGCTTCGTCGCCGGATGCCTGTTCGGGCCTTATGTCATCCTGCGCGCCGGCCACATTCGCGCCTTCTCGGCCATGGTCGCCATCGCCGCCGCCACGACGCTGGCCTACGCGCTCGCACCTCACCCCATCGCATGGAGCGGACTGCGCCTGGTTACGGGATTCGCGCTGGCGGGATTTTACCTCACCCTGGAAAGCTGGCTCAACGACGGCGCCACCAACGATACCCGCGGCTATGTGATGTCGGCTTATGTCACGGTCAACTACATCGCCGTGGTCAGCGGGCAACTGCTGATCACGCTCTATCCGGTCGAGCAGGACGGCGCGTTCATGGTGGCCGCGATGCTGTCGGCGCTGGCCATCGTGCCGGTGGCGCTGACCCGCTCGGCGCAGCCGGCGCCGATCACCTTGTTTAAATTCCAGCCGCGCGCGCTGTATGAGGCCGCGCCGGTGGCGCTGATCGCGAGCTTCGCGATCGGCATGGCAAACGGCGCGTTCTGGGCGCTCGGCCCGGTTTCGGCGGCGGGCAGCGGCCTCGACAACGATCAGGTCGCGGTGTTCATGAGCGTCGCGGTGCTGGCGGGCGCGTTCGTGCAATGGCCGATCGGCCGGCTGTCGGATCGCATCGATCGCAGACAGGTCCTGCTCGCGCTGCTGATCGGCGCGGTAGTCACCGGCGTCGCGCTGTGGCTGCTCGCCGCCACCGGCACCTTGATGCTGGTCTTCGGATTTGCGTTCGGCGCGCTGGCGCTGCCGGGCTATTCGCTCGCCGCCGCCCACGCCTATGACAAGACGCCGGCCAACACCATGGTGGCAACGGCGGCGACGGTGCTGCTCGCCAACGGGCTCGGCTCGGTGATCGGCCCGCTGGCGGCGACCGCCTTCATCACGCCGGACGGGCCGCGCCGCCTGTTTCTGTTCACCGCATTGGTCGAGGCCGCGCTCGCGGCTTATGTGTTCTATCGCACCCGCGTGCAGGCGGCGTCGGAAGACGTGGACAAGACCAGCTTCGATCTTGCCACCACCGCGCCGGTCGGCGGCGTCGTGATTTCCGAAACGCTCGACCCCGAAGATCCCTCGGTCGGTGTGCCGGAAGGGTTCGTGAAGACGGACGAGCAGACGTAGCCGCCAGCCTGTCATCCGTCCGCGGGAGCAGCTTTGTAGACCTGGGCTCTACGGGCGGCCTGATGTGGCTAAAGCCCGGCACCGGCTACGGCTTCCCCGTATCCAACCTCATACGCGACACGTTGATTGGCGAAGACGGGGACTACCTGTAGGAGACATCGCCCTGAAAAAGTAAAAACGGCGGACCTTTCGGCCCGCCGTTTTGTTTCGATCTATCCGCCGCTCATTCCCGCGCAGGCGGGAATCCAGTCCGTAGCTAAAGTGCAAGCGCTGGGTCCCGCTTGCGCGGGGACGAATGGAAAATCAATTATCCAAAAAGCTCCGCAGCTTCCTTGACCGCGACGGATGCTTCAGCTTGCGCAGCGCCTTCGCCTCGATCTGACGGATACGTTCGCGGGTCACCGAGAACTGCTGGCCGACTTCTTCCAGCGTGTGGTCGGT
>JAGVII010000523.1 GCA_020056155.1 Afipia sp. | reverse complement strand
CGCGCGGTCGTGGAAGATCCTGCCGACCGTCGGCGACGATCCGGACTATCCCGACGTTTCGCCCCGCGACGCGCAGGCGCTGCGGGAATGGAAGGCGCTGGGGGTCGGCTAGCAATGTCCCCCCTCCTCCGCACCGGATTGATCGCCGCCGCCGCAGCCCTGGTGCTCGATCAGGGGTCGAAACTCTGGCTGCTGAACGTGTTCGAACTCGGCCCGCGCGGCACCGTGCGGGTGACGCCGTTCTTCGATCTGGTGCTCGCCTGGAACACCGGCATCAGCTACGGCTGGTTCCAGGATTCCGGTCCGGTCGGCCAGGCCATCCTGCTGGCGTTCAAGGCGGCCGCGATCATCGTGCTGGGCATCTGGATGGCCCGTTCCGGCACCCGCCTGGCGGTCATTGGCCTCGGGCTCATCATCGGCGGGGCCATCGGCAATACCATCGACCGGCTGGCCTACGGCGCGGTGGTCGATTTCGCGCTGTTTCACGCCGAGATCGGCGGTAAAACCTACAACTGGTACGTGTTTAACCTTGCAGACGTGGCCATCGTTGCCGGGGTTGCCGCCCTCCTGTATGACTCCTTTGTAACCCCGGATGCCGCAAAAAGGCCCCGATAACCGGGGATACGCTTGGCTCTCGCCATCTGGTTTTCCGCCAGTTGGCTCCCGGAAATCTGGCTTGCGACGCAGCGGCTTGCGGCGACAGGGCCAAGTCCTTGGACAACCAAGTCCTTGGACAACGGATCAGGATGAACGCAATGACGGGCGGCATCGGTTCAGGTTTGCACCATTCATCGCGCCCCGCGACGCGCGCGCTTCGCGCGGCGGCCATTCTGCTTGGCGTCGGTCTGGTGCTGGGCGCAGGCCCGGTTCGCGCCCAGGATGCGGACGAAGACGAGGGCAAGACGTTCGAAGAAAAGCTGATGGACAATCTGATGAGCGGCCTCGGCGGCAAGAAGCTCGAGGACGGCTCCATCGATTACCGCGAACGCTCGCCGCTGGTGGTGCCCTCCAAGATCGATCTGCCTCCCCCGCAAACCGGCAAGCCGAAGCTGGCGCCGAACTGGCCGAAGGATCCGGACGTGGCCGAGCGCGCTGCTGCGCGCGAACGAGCCAACCAGAAACGCAAGACCCCTGAAGAAGAACGCATGCCGCTGTTGCCGAGCGAGCTCGCCCAGCGCACGCCGAAGGGCAAGAGTTCGCAGGATACATCGAGCCCCGGCCACAACAATTCCAATGCGCCGACCATGATGATGCCTTCGCAACTCGGATACGTCGGCGGGCTGTTCACCAATCCGTTCGGCACCAAGACCACGGAAACCGAGAAATTCACCTCAGAGCCCGAACGCACCGAACTCACGCAGCCCCCAAGCGGCTACCAGACCCCGTCGTCGAACTACGCCTACGGCATGGGTGAGCTGAAGCCGCCGAAGGAAAAGTGCGACATGGCCAGCGGCAAGTGTGAAAAAGTCTGGGAATAATCTGGGATTCAGCTACCCGGCTGCCGCGACATGCCGATCGCCGCAGCCCCATGATCGCGATCCGCCGCCCCTTGATTGTTCGAGGCGCGATCGTTTCAGGTCCCGCAGCGTCGCCTCTCGCGGATTTGAATGTCTTCCGGGCGATAAATCTGCGATCCGGTAGAACACCATGACAGCTTTCCGCCTCTCTACGATCAAGGCCGTTGCAGCGCTCGGCCTTCTGTTCGCGCCCGCGGTTCACACCGCGGCGGCGCAGACTACAACGGCGCAGACCGCGACGGCGCCTGCGACCTTCACGCTCGGCAACGGCCTTCGCGTCGTGGTGATTCCCGATCGCCGCACGCCGGTGGTCACGCAGATGATCTGGTACAAGGTCGGCTCCGCCGACGAGACACCGGGCAAGTCAGGCTTGGCGCATTTTCTCGAGCACCTGATGTTCAAGGGCACCGCCGCGCATCCGGCGGGCGAGTTCTCTCAACTCATCTCGCGCATCGGCGGCAACGAGAACGCCTTCACCTCCTACGATTACACCGCCTATTTCCAGCGCGTGTCGCGCGACAAGCTCGCGACCATGATGGAATTCGAGGCCGACCGCATGACCGGCCTCATTCTCCAGGATGAAAACGTGCTGCCTGAACGCGACGTGGTGCTCGAAGAGTACAACATGCGCGTCGGCAACAGCCCCGATGCGCGGCTGACCGAGCAGATCATGGCGGCGCTGTATCTCAACCATCCCTATGGCCGTCCGGTAATCGGCTGGCGCCAGGAAATCGAGAAGCTGAACCGCGAGGATGCGCTCGCGTTCTACAAGCGCTTCTATGCGCCGAACAACGCGACTCTCATCATCGCCGGCGATGTCAGCGTCGACGAGGTTCGCCCGATGGTCGAGGCCGCCTACGGCAAGATCCCGCCGCAGCCCGCGATTCCGCCACGGCGGATCAGGCCGCAGGAGCCAACCCCTGCCGGCCCGCGCACGGTGACGCTGGCCGATCCGCGCGTCGAGCAGCCGAGCGTGCGCCGCTACTACCTCGTTCCCTCGTCCGTTACCGCCGCGCCGGCGCAAAGCGCAGCCCTCGAAGTGCTGGCGCAGCTGATGGGCACCGGAAGCAATTCACTGCTGTATCGCGCCCTGGTGGTGGACAAGCCGCTCGCGGTCAGCGCGGGCTCCTGGTACCAGGGCACGGGCGTCGATCCCACCCAGTTCGGAATCTCCGCCTCGCCGAAGCCCGGCGTGGAATTCCCGCAGGTCGAACAGGCGATCGACGAGGTGATCGCCAAGCTGGCGCAAGATCCGGTGCCGGCCGAAGAACTCGAACGCGTCAAGACCCAGATGATCGCTCAGGCGATCTATGCGCAGGACAGCCAGACCACGCTGGCACGCTGGTATGGCGCGGCGATCACCGTCGGCCTCAGTGTCGACGATGTCCGGGCGTGGCCCGACCGCATCCGCGCCGTCACCGCCGAGCAGGTTCGCGACGCCGCCCGGACATGGCTCGACAAGAAGCGATCCGCCACCGGCTACCTGATCAAGGAACCGGCGGCGACAAGCGCGAAGCGCGAGGAGAAACGTTCGTGATCGTCACGCGCCGCCAATTACCGTCTCTCGCCGCCGCTTTTCTCGCTGCCGCCACGTCGCTTGCGGCATCTGTGACGCCTGCGTCCGCCGCCGCGAAAGTTCAACGCGTGGTGTCGCCCGGCGGCGTCGAGGCCTGGTTCGTGCAGGACGCGACCGTGCCGCTGGTCGCCATGGAATATGCTTTCGCCGGCGGCTCGTCGCAGGACCCGGCCGACAAGCCGGGCATCGGATCGTTCACCGCCAACATGCTCGACGAAGGCGCCGCCGATCTGGATTCGAAAGCCTTTCACGAACGCCTCGAACGCCGCGCCATCGAGATGCGGTTTTCGGTGACCCGCGATTATCTGCGCGGCTCGATGCGAACGCTGAAGGAAAACAGCGGCGAGGCCTTCGGCCTGCTGAAACTGGCCCTGACCGCGGCGCGGTTCGACAACGAGCCGCTGGAGCGCGTCCGCGCGCAGATGCTGTCCAACGCGCGCCGCGAAAGCACCAATCCGGTGTCGATCGCCGGCCGCAAGTTCTGGGAGCAGGCCTATGGCACGCATCCTTATGCGCGCCCGCCAAACGGCACGCTGGAAAGCCTCCCGGCGATCCAGTCCGCCGATCTGAAGGATTATGCGCGGCGCGTGATCGCCAGGGATGCGTTGAAGATCGCCGTCGTCGGCGACATCACACCCGAAGCGCTTGGCAAGCTGCTCGACGACACGTTCGGCGTCCTGCCCGCCAGGGGCGATCTGACGCCGGTCCCTGCGGTCGAAGCCGCCAAGCCGCCGCGGCACGCGACGGCCATCGTGGACGTGCCGCAGACCTCGGTGAATTTCGGCGGACCGGGTGTGGCGCGCAACGATCCCGACTTCATGGCGGCCTACATCGTCAACCACATTCTCGGCGGCGGCACGCTGTCGACGCGGCTCTACAAGGAGGTCCGCGAAAAGCGCGGGCTGGTCTATTCGGTGTCGGAATCCCTGATCTGGATG
>JAGVII010000541.1 GCA_020056155.1 Afipia sp. | reverse complement strand
GAGCGTGAACGAGTTGACCTTGTCCTTGTAGGCTTCCGGCTCCCAGAGATAGAGCTGCGGAATCTTGTCGGTGCGCAGTTCGGCGACGAAGGTGATTACGGCGCCCGGATCGAGCGTGATGCGGAACACGTCGGCGGTGGCGTTGTCCTGACGCTCGGGGCGGTCGCCGGTCGAGGGCGTGATCGAGGCGATGCGCGACAGGCCGAGGTCGGGCCACAGCAGTCCCGACGACACGATGCGGTAATGCGGTACGACAATCAGGCGGTCGAGCTGGTCGTCGGTGTTGTTGGTCAGCGCGAACACGATCCAGTTCTGGCCGCCTTCGCGCGCGCGCACTTCGATGCGACGGACGATGCCGTCGGTGCCGGGCGCGGTGGAAACCTGGATGCGGTCGGTGTCGCTGCGCTGGAACTCGAGCACGCCGGTAAGGTCGATCGCGGGCGCGTCGCTGCGGACGCTGATCGCGTCGAGCGCATGCGCCGGCTGAACGGCGGCGAACAGGAACAAGCTCAGCAGAAATGAGAGCGCTGCGGCACGAAGCGAACTTCGGATGTGGAACACTTGCAGCGCGAAGCCTCTGATCGAGCGCAAAGTCAGCTCTCCGCGTTGAATGCGGCGGGCCGCGAACGGCCCGCCGATAGGAACGCGATAAATGCCACGAATATGAAGCAAATCAAAGGGTTTCGATGGGTTCCACAGCCCTAAACGACGAGCACAATTTTGCCAATATGTTGGCTGGATTCCATCCGCGCATGGGCTTTTGAGGCGTCTTTCAGCGGGAATGAGCTGTCCATCAGGGGTTTGACGCGGCCGTCGGCGAACCAGGGCATGGCCTTGGCCTCAATCGCACTGACCATGGCGGCCTTGTCGGCGACCGAGCGCGGGCGCAGCGTCGAGCCGGTATGGTGCAGCCGCTTCATCATCAGCTTGGCGAAATTCGGCGTCGCCTTCGAGCCGCCGAGGAACGCGATCTGGACGATACGGCCCTCGATCGCGGCGGCTTCGTAGTTGCGATCGATGTAGTCGCCGCCGACCATATCGAGAATGACGTCGACGCCCGCGCCACCGGTCAGGGCCTTGGTCTTTTCGACGAAGTCTTCGGTCTTGTAGTTGATCGCAGCATCGGCGCCGAGCTTGAGGCACGCATCGACCTTGTCCTGCCCGCCGACGGTGACGAACACCTTGGCGCCATGCGCCTTCGCCATTTGAATCGCCATGGTGCCGATGCCGGAGGAGCCGCCGTGAACCAGCAGCGTCTCATTCGGCTTCAGGCCGCCGCGCTCGAATACGTTGTGCCAAACGGTCATCAGCGTTTCGGCGATCGCGCCGGCTTCCGTCATCGAAAGCCCTTTCGGCACCGACATCGCGTGCGTTTCGTGGGTGATGCAGTATTCGGCATAGCCGCCGCCGGCGACCAGCGACATCACCTTGTCGCCGATCTTGCGCCTGGTGACGCCCTCGCCGAGGGCAACCACTTCACCGGAGATTTCGAGACCGGGAAGATCGCTGGCGCCGGGAGGCACTGGATAGAGTCCCAGGCGCTGCAGCACGTCTGGACGATTCACACCGGCGGCTGCGACCTTGATAAGGATTTCATTTGGGCCCGGCTTCGGCACCGGACGCTGCTCGGGCACCAGCACCTCGGGGCCGCCGGGTTTCGAAATCGCGATCGCGGTCATTTGTGCGGGCAACTGGTCCATGATGTGTCCTTGCGGCGGTGAGGCGGGAAATGAAATGTTATCCGGGCCAGCAGCTATAATCGGGCGAGCGACGGGAGGGAAGCATGGCGGGCGAGGACGACGACAAGCCACGGAAGAAAGTCACCCACGAACTGGGGCAGGATCTGTCGCTGCTGTCGTTCGAGGATATCGAAGACCGCATTGCAGCACTTGCCGCCGAGATCGAGCGGCTGAAAGCCGACGCCGCGAAAAAGCGCGCCAGCCGCGACGCCGCGAACGCGTTCTTCAAATCGTGAGCAAGGAATATCGCAAACGCAGGTTCCGGCCAATTGCAAAGGAACCGTAAAGGGAATCGTTCATTTACGGCGTATTAAGCTTTCGGGTTTATGACTCTGATTGTCCTTGTTTGGACACCGAGTGGCTCCTGTCCACTCTGTTTGACGCCTCCCTGTTATCAACTTTCAAAAGCCGCCGGAAACGGCGGCTCTTTTTT
>JAGVII010000226.1 GCA_020056155.1 Afipia sp. | reverse complement strand
CCCACCCCTCCCCGTACAAATGACCAGATCGTTTTTCCGCCGCCTGTCGTTCAACCTTGAGTTCGCCACCGCCGATCCCTGGAGAAGACCGGCGACTTGGAGTGCGTGGATACTACGTCAGATACGTAAAACCCCGAAGCTCGTAGTTAATTTAACGTTAACGACGCAAACCCGGCCGTCGCGGCGCTGAATCCCGGTTCCGGCATGGACGCTGCACCTCAAGTCCCGCACAACAAAGAAGGGGCCTCGCGGTGCCTGAAAGCGGGACAAGCCTGTCCCGCCGCCGTCATACGCGGGGCGGGATTGAACGATGAAGCATCCAGCTAGCCGGGAATTCTACGCCTATTGGGACGGGAAGCGCGCCGGCGCCGCCGCGCCCGAACGGAGCGATCTGGAACCGGACCAGGTCCGGCATCTGCTCGGCGACATCTTTGTGCTGTCTTGCGACGCCCCTGCCGGCTACCCGCTCCGGGTGGCCGGAACCCGGATGTGCGCCCTGCTGGGCCGCGACCTGAAGGGGCAAAGTTTCGCCAGCCTGTTCCGCGACGCCGATCGCGAGGAGATCAAAGACCTTCTCGGAACTGTGGCGGAGGAAACCCAGGCCACCGTGGTCGGCGTCACCGCGCTGGCGCCCGATGCAACCCGAATTCATCTCGAACTGCTGCTTCTGCCGTTCAGCGCCCGCTCCCACAGTCCCGTCAGCCTGACCGGACTGCTCGCCCCCCTCAATCCCATTGAGGGACCGCAGACCTACGGCACCCTGAAAGACTTCAGCGTCACCTCCTGGCGTCATCTGCAGCAGGACCGCAACCGGCCGCGCGCACTGCGGAAATGGTCGCTGATCCGGGGCCTGACTGTCTACGAAGGCTTGCGCTAGTGTCTGCGAAAGATGCGATACGAATGTCAGAACGGGAGGCGCTGAAAGTCGACTTCGACACTATGCGGTTCCCGGCTATACCGGGCACCGCGCCTCCCAGTTTGTGTTCCGCGATGGCGTGATCACCGTCGTCGATCAAGAACACGCCATGGGCGAACTATAAGGGAGCCGGTCATTCATCAAACCAAAGCAACTAGCGCTACGCTCCTCCTGACACTACTTCCGGTCCTGCTTTGTATGATCCCAGGTAGGCTTGCGGCAGCAGATGATCTTTCATCGCCGTTCTGCGTTGTTCCTGTTCGAGATGGCACTCCGACCGAGAAAGACGTGAACGCCGCGAGGAAAATGGTGTCGAAAGTAGTCACGCTCCCGGGCGTATCTCGTCCCATCATCTACGCCTACAACAGAGGCGGTGTGTGGACCATTGATGAAAATCGGGCCTTTGCGCCGTTTGGAGGCGAATTCCCGTCCAATGCGATTCACGACGATATTGCGCGCGATCCAGAAAGTGGCCGCTTTATCGGGGTCAACCCCACGCACGGCGTCTTCGCGTTGGATCCCGGACAAACGCAATTTCTAAAACTCTATGGATCGAGCCAAACACTGCGACGCCCTTCTTCCGTGGAGTTCATTCCACGTTTCAAGGGCTTTATCATTAGCGCTGCCAGTGGTCTTTATCTGCTGAACCGTGCTGGCGCGCTTTCGGCGATACCCATTCCACCAACGTTGGAAGGTTTCTCTCGGGTTTTCGACCTCCCGACCTTTGATGCCATCGTGTTCACCGTGCCGGACTACAGAGTGATGGTCCGCTTTGACGACGGCGAAATCATTCACGTCGCGACGCTTGACCGCTTCGACTTTTTGCGTGCCGTCAACGTAAGCAGTGACGGTAGTGTGTTGCTGGAGACACAGCGGAAGAACCAGACTGTTCGCCTGAGCCAAGCCCCCGTCGGAGCCATTGTTCAAGGGCGGTCGTTTCTCATAGGCCAGGCCCGGCCATCCTCAAGTTTCGACCGCCTTGATGCTCCAAGTATCGGCAAGTCGATTAGCATGGGGCGAAAGTCGGGCCTCTCCGAACAGGACGGCTCGGGATGGATGCCGCTACCCCTTCCTTTCGACCCAGTGCAGGAGCCGATCAATCAGATAGTTGAGATACCGGAGTATAAGGCAGTTTTTGTCCTGACCGATGTGTCTGCATACTCACTCCAAGACAAGGGCGCGGTCACCGAAATCCCTGGCGCGCGAACCGCCGGAGTCGGCCGCGCCGGGGCCATAGTTCGACTTATCCCGGTTCGCAACGAAACCATTTTCCTCGGCCGGAACAGCTTGAACCTCCTCATAGACAGGCGAACGTCAGGCGAGGCCGCCTGCAAAGTGGCGCGTTAAAGCCTTGTCGCAAAGATCGGTCCCAAACGGGCTGACAAACGATGTCGTCAGGCCATTCCATAATCGCGCAATCCGCTTCCGTTAGGTGCGGCCGACAGCCGCAAGCTGGCCGGTCACGCGTGCGAGGAAACGACCGAGATTTATGACCGCGATACCGAGGCGCAGCGCAGGGTGTTGCAGTCGCGTAAGACCTTCCGCGAGCGCGAAGAGGACTGAGAACGCCCGGAAACAAACCCGGGACCGCGCGCACTCCGCAAATGGTCGCTGATCCGGGGCCTGACTGTCTACGAAGGCCTGCGCTAGCGTCGAATGGCAGAACCGGATCGCCAGGGCATCGCACTCCGTTAGGGCTAACGCATCGTTAACCCTGTCAACCGTAAGGTCCATCATACCGAAAACCCGGTTGGCCGGTGTTGATGATGGCGTTGGTGCAAAGACAATCGATCCGTCCGTCCGCGCAGGAGCGGCGACGCTTTCAGCGTGTGAAGGTGCATTTGCTCGGCCGCTACATGCTGGCGGACCGGCGCGAATTTCCATGCCAGGTCATCAATATGTCCCCCGGCGGCCTCGCCATGCTGGCGCCCGGCATCGGCAATGTCGGCGAACGCGTGGTGGCGTATCTCGATCATATCGGCCGCGTTGAGGGCAAGATCACCCGCCTGCTCGACAACGGCTTTGCCATGACAGTCGGCGCGACGCCCCGCAAGCGCGACAAGCTCGCCGCCCAGCTCACCTGGCTTGCCAACCGCCAGATCCTCAATTTGCCGGAAGACCGCCGCCACGACCGTATCGTGCCGCGCAATCCGATGTCCGTGCTCAAGTTCGACGATGGCCGGGCCATGGCCTGCCGGATCATGGATCTGTCGCTGTCCGGTGCGGCCCTCGCCGCCGAGATCAAGCCGCTGGTCGGCGAGCCTGTGGTGCTCGGCCGCGTGCATGCCCGGGTCGTCCGCCACCTCGAAGAAGGCTTCGCGATCGAGTTCGTTCACGCGCAGCTTCCCGAGACTGTCGAAGACAACGTAAGCGCGCAGTAAAGAGCGGCGGTTACCACTTTCTGATTTTTGAGGCCAATCAGGGCGATACCCGCATCCCGGTGTCGCCCTGACGCTGTTCGCGCGCCGGTTTGAGCGGTTGCGCCCGGTTCCGCCCGGAAGAAAAATCATCGCATCATCAGCGGCTTGATCTGAAACGGATAAAATTTGAATCAATTGCGGTTATCTCAAATTTTAATCTCATTTGACTTAAGTATAGATCGAAGTATCGTCAGTTTTTACTTGCCTTTGCTTCAATTGTACTTCGTCGACTTAGCCGCGGCGCAAATCCTTTGTGTGAAAAGTGGTCCCAACAAGAAACGGGGGCCACAATGTTTTCAATTCGTGGACGGGGAATTGGTCTGGCGATTGCTGCCGGCCTGATGAGTATGACGGCCTCGGCGCATGCCGCAGGCGAACGCGTACTTTATGCCAGCCTGGGCGATACGACGCGTGCGCCGATCGGCTGGGTTGATTTCTGCGCCGACAATCCCCGCGATTGCCGTGGCGGCGCAACGCAGGCCCGCGACATCGTGATGACGCAGGCCGCGTGGAAAGATCTGCTGCGGGTCAATCGCTGGGTCAACGAGACCGTCAAGCCGATGACCGACATGGACCATTGGGGCGTCATCGAGAAGTGGTCGCTCCCGGCCGACGGATATGGCGACTGCGAGGACTATGTCCTGCTCAAGCGCAAGATGCTGATCGACGCCGGATGGCCGCGCGAAGCGCTGCTGATCACGGTGGTGCGCGACAAGAAGGGCGAAGGCCACGCGGTGCTGACGGTGAAGTCCGACAAGGGCGAGTTCATCCTCGACAACCAGAACGAGGAAGTCGTCGCCTGGACCGACACCGGCTATCGCTTCGTCAAACGGCAGTCGCAGACCGACGCCAACGCCTGGGTTTCTCTTGGAGACTCGCGTCCGGCCGTCGCCACCGCAAGTTCACGCTGAGAATTGGAGCATGATCGAAACGTCATGCTCAAACTGAATACTTGAAGTCATAGGAACCCACGACCCGGTCGTATCCCCACCCCT
>JAGVII010000887.1 GCA_020056155.1 Afipia sp. | reverse complement strand
GGTTGCCTATTATCCTGACCATGGATGACGTCTTCAAGGCACTGGCGGATGCATCGCGGCGCTCATTGCTGGATCGGCTTCATGCCCGCAACGGACAGACGTTGCTCGAACTCTGCGATGGCCTCGCCATGACGCGGCAGGCCGTGACCAAGCATCTCGGGATTCTTGAAGACGCCAATCTCGTGACCACGCTCAAACACGGCCGCGAGAAGCTGCACTACCTCAATCCCGTCCCGATCCACGAGATCGGCGAACGATGGATCAGGAAATTCGAGCGCGGCAAGCTCGCCGCGCTCAGCGAACTCAAACGTCAACTGGAGAAGCGTGATGCGTAAGCCGGAATTCGTCTATGTGACCTTCATCAAGACCACGCCGGACAAGCTCTGGCATGCCCTGACCGACACAGAGTTCACCGAAAGCTACTGGTTCGGATGCAGCCTGCATTCGGACTGGAAGGCCGGCTCTGCGATGCAGATGCACCGGGACGGCAAGGTGGTGAACGAATGCGTGATCCTCGAATCCGAGCCGCCGCGCAGACTGTCCTACAGCTGGCTGTCGGTTTACGACGCGGAAATGATCAAGGAACGTCCCTCGCGCGTGACGTTCGTGCTCGAGCCGGACAACGGCGCGGTCAAGCTCACCGTGACGCACGAGGATTTCGCGGAAGGCAGCAAGACGTTGCCGAGCATATCCGAAGGCTGGCCACTGGTGCTGTCCAGTCTCAAGAGCATCCTTGAAACCGGCAAGCCGCTGTTCGAAATGGCCCGCAGTGCGGAGCGCGTGTGATGGACATCAGCGAATTCAAACCCTCGCTCGTCTACACCATCTACATCGCCTCCACGCCCGAGAAGGTGTGGGAAGCGCTGACATCGGCCGAGTACAGCAGGGACTATTTCTCGGGCTTCGGCGTCGAGGTCGAGGACCGGGTGGGAGGCGCATTCGTGCTCCGCGCGCCGGATGGCTCGGTACACATCGGCGGCGAAGTCATCGCCTACGATCCGCCGCGCAAGCTGGTCATCACATTCAACGTCAACTGGAAGGGATTGGTCGAGGCGCTCGGCGAGACGCTGGTGACCTACGAGATCGAACAGGCGGGCAACGCCGTGCGCCTGACCATGACTGAAGCCAACGACCGGCCGATCGACGAGGACATTCTCTCGGGCGGCCGCGCGGGCTGGCCGGCGATTCTCTCCAGCCTGAAGAGCGTGCTGGAAACCGGCAAGCCGCTGGTGATTGAGATGGAGCCGCCGACGCGGATGCTTGAGGCGCTGAAGAAGATGGGTGTGAAGGTTCCGGGGGGCTAGCTCCCTCGCCCCGCTCTTGCGGGGAGAGGGTTGGGGTGAGGGGCTAATCCCGCGACGGAACAAAGTGAAAGTGCCCCTCACCCGGATTGCTTCGCAATCCGACCTCTCCCCGTAAAACGGGGAGAGGTAACGAAACCATTCTACCCCAATGCCCGCAATTCGCGCCGCAGCACCTTGCCGGTGGCGGTCATCGGCAAAGTGTCCGCGAACTGGATGTGGCGCGGGTATTCATGCGCGGCGAGTTGCACCTTGACGAAATCCTGAATCTCCTTCGCCAGCGCCTCGCTCGGCGCGAATCCCGGCCGCAGCACGATCCATGCCTTGATCGTCTCGGTGCGGATCGGATCGGGAATCCCGACCACGGCGGACATCGCCACCGCAGGATGCTTCATCAGGGAGTGTTCGATCTCCGCCGGGCCGATGCGATAGCCCGCGCTGGTGATGACGTCGTCCTCGCGGCTGACGTACCAGAAATAGCCGTCGTCATCCTGCACGCCGAGATCGCCGGTCAGCAGAAAACCGCCGGCATATTTCGTCGCGGTCGCGTCCGGGTTCTTCCAGTATTCAAGCATCATGCAGGGGTTCGGCGCGCGCACGCCGACGATGCCGCGCGCATTGCGCGGCTGTTCCTCGCCGCGCTCGTTGACGATACGCACATCGAAGCCCGGCGTCGGCTTGCCCATCGAGCCCGGCTTGATCGGGAACAGCGCCGAGTTGTTGGCGAGCACGAGATTGCATTCGGTCTGACCGTAGATCTCATGGACGTTGACACCAAAGGTGGCGTGCACCCACTCGATCAGCTCAGCGCCGAGCGACTCGCCGCCAGAGAAAATGCTGCGCAGCTTCACGCCGGAATGTTTGACGTCGGCCTGACGCATCAGCTTCAGTGCGGTCGGCGGCAGAAACACGTTGCGCACGCCGTGATCGGCCATCAGTTGCATCGCCGCCTGCGGCTCAAACTTCTTGGCGCGATGCCCGAGCATCGGCACGCCGTGATACCAGGCCGGAAACAGCGCATCGAACAG
>JAGVII010000459.1 GCA_020056155.1 Afipia sp. | reverse complement strand
TTCTTCTTGGTGTCGAACCAGTCCATCATGTCGGTCGGATCGAAGCTGCCGCTGGAACAGCCGGCAAGCGCGACCGACATCGCGGCAAGAACAGTGGCGGCAATCAAGTGTTGCGGGCGGCGCATCGATGTCTCGCTTCAGCTTTTCGCTGCAGGCGGCAGCAGGGCCTGCAATGCTTCGGCGCGGCTGCGCATGCTCGCCGGCGTGCGCGCATCGTTGCCGATCATGTCGAGCCACTGGCGCGCGGCGGTGGCGTCGTTCGCACGGTATGCCGACAACGCGAGCAGTTCGCGCGCGGTATGCCGGAAGGTCCGCCCCTCGCCGGTCGCCGGCTCGAGCCGCTGACGCATCTCTGCGTAGGGCTCGGTTTCCATCATCAGGCTTGCGGCGCGAATGCGCGCCAGGTCCTGTTCGGTCACCGCGACGCTCGGATCGGCAGCAATGCCGTCGTAAAGCTTGGCCGCAGCCTTCGGGTCGGCAGCAGCAGCATCCGCAGCGGCGCGCAGACGCGCCAGCGCGCGATAGCCCTTGGACCCGTCAGCCGCGATCTTCGCGAAAGCCGCCTCGGCCTCGGTCTTCTTGCCCTGCTCGGACAGCCCGATGGCCGCCTCGAAGGCAGATCCGGCCTCTGCGGCCTTCTTGGCTTCGAGGTATTCGTAGCCGCGCCAGCCGCCGACACTGGCGACGATGAGAATCGCAGCCGCGATGAAGAAGATCGAATACCGCTCCCAGAGCCTCTTGATCCGCTCGCGGCGCAAGTCATCGTCTATTTCATGAAATATTTCAGACACTTAACTGTTCCGTCCGGCGTGTTTTGAAAATGATGTGAAACCGTCGTCAGCCGCGCAGCCAGTGCGGCTCCCCGATGTGACGGCGGCGATACAGTACCGGTATGGCGGTCACAAGGCAAAGTCAGCCGGATCAAGGGGTTCTGACGGTCTGGTTAACGTGCCGTCGGGTGCGGCGATGATGCGCGGGCCGCAGGTCTCGGACGAAGCTTGCTCAGGCACGCCTAGCAGTCGAGAAGGTGAGACTCATCGTCCCGCAACACGCGCAGTCCGCCAATGAAGACCTCAACGCCCAGAACGTAGCTCTTCTGAAAATCGATCGGCTGCGACGAACTCGACGCCATTTCATTCAAGATGAAGCCCCTCACGAGGCTTCTCAGAATCCGGACCGCATGATGAACCATCTCACCGCGAAGCCCGAGCTCACCCAGCACGCGGAATACGGTCGCCGCCAGTTCGTGTCCTGCTTCCCGCCATTCCTCACTATCGATCTGCGGATTTCTGAATGAGGCCGCGGCCAGTCCGGGACTACCCAGCGCATAGCTGCGCATCGCGTAGGCCATCGCGCGAACGGCATTCTCGCCGGTCTTGCCCTCGATCGCGCTGATGATGCGTCGATGCAGGCCACGATATCCGGCAACCGCCAGCGCGACACGCATTTCGGCAGTCGAATCGACGCCCTCGGCGAGATGGATTTCCATCTCCGCAATAAGGTCTGTCGCCACCTGCCTGTCCCAGCGTGTCGCCGACGCTTTCAGGACGTGCTCGACGCCTCGTTCGGAAATGTGCCCGCACTTTTCGGATATGAACATATGCGTTCCTTCCGCCTGCGGCGGCCGGCTCACCGGTCGATGCAGGGGTTGAATCTTGATAATTTTCAAAGGGGGAGCCGGAAAGATGGACTTGGCTCGCAGGACAACCCCCTGCCGTTAGGATAGTTCCCTCGGCCACCATTCGGGGCAGCCGAGGAACCGCGCTCCAGATTGCGAACATTGACCTTTTTCGGTTCTTTTTGACCGTAACCATATGATGTTACGTGTATTATTGTTGCTTTATCGAAACGACACGGTTACAACGCCCGCAGATCGGGAGACCTCATGGCACACAACTTTTCGATAAACGAAGACGTTCATCATCAGGGTCAGGGCCCTCAGGGCCGCGCCGAGAAAGTCCGCTCCGACGTCTACACGATCGTGGGCTGCATGCCGATCGAGGCGGACGGACGCCTGCGCTACCGCATCCGCAGCAAGACCGAGAACATCGAGCGGATCGTGACCGAAGAGCAGCTCAGCCGGTCGCAGTAAGCCCTTCGTCGAGTCCGCGCCGTCCATAGCGAAGATCGGACGGCGTACAGCCGTAGCGCCTGCGGAAGACCCGATTGAAATAAGAGATATCGTTGAAACCGCACTTCAGCGCGATGGCGCCGATGGTGAGGCTGCGCGAGTCCGGATCGGCGAGCATCTGAAATACTTTCTCGAGACGAATCTTGAGAACGTATGACGCGAACTTCGCGCCCTCTGCCGCGAAAAGTTTTCTGACGTAGCTCGACGAAATTCCCTGCTGAGCCGCGACGTCTTCCAGACACAGCGCGGGATTGTCGATCTCGGTCAGGATATACGCCTTGATCGCGCTCATTCGCGATCCACGCGTGACGACAAAGCAGCCTTCCATGCGACCATTCCCATTGAGAGCGAAGCCGCTCCAGCAATAGGTCGCGCAAGTGCCTCAACAGGTTCAAATCGCAGCGCAGACCGCATGGTTGAGCGGCATTTGAAAACGGTGCGCGCGAGACGTCGCGCGATGAATCTTCACCTTCAAGGATTCTCGTCCGTGAGTGCGCCGATTTTCATGTCCTCACGACCACACAACGAGCGGCGAAAGATGCATCGACCCGTCGTCTGCGCCGCATCTTTGAGCCAGCAATACTGACCTACCTCCCGCTAAATCGCTCCCAAAGCGTGACTTCCCGGTGACAGCCATCGGCCGCTTTTTATGGTGGTATTTTCCTAAGGGCATTTCCGGCTCGACTGCCAAACTCAGACATTTTCTTGGGGAGTGCATCATGCGGAAATTACTTGCGACAGCGGCCGTCCTGGCCGTCACAATCACCAGTGCATCTGCCGCGGACATGGCGCCGCGGTACAAGGCCCCTCCACCCATTGTTGCTCCTGTCTGGAGCTGGACCGGCTTCTACGCGGGTCTTCATGTGGGCGGCGGCTGGAGTGACTCATCCATCGTTCAGAGTAACGAGCTCTTTCCGGGGTTTGATACAGCCTCGTTCAGCAACGGCAACGAAGCTGGCGTCGTGGGCGGCGGTCAGATTGGATATAACTGGCAATTCGCCCCTAACTGGCTGCTCGGCATCGAAGGCGATATTTCGGGCACCGGTATCCGCAACAACAATACCGCTCCAATCACAACGGCCGGCGTTCCGATCGGACCGTTCGGCTTCAATCATGTCGCGGATCAGAACATCAACTGGCTGGCGAGCATTCGCGGCCGGCTCGGCTGGGTGTGGGATCGCTGGCTGGTCTACGGCACTGGCGGCGGCGCCTGGGCTGACGTGGACTATCGCACTGACTACACCGGTCTCGGAGTGAACAACCCTCTCACAACAAATCGGACTTTATCTGGATGGGTTGCAGGCGGTGGCGTTGAATACGCGGTTTCCAATAACTGGACCGTGCGCGCCGAGTATCTCTACTACGACTTCGGGGACGAAACGGTTCTCAATCCGACGGTCGCACCGGGATTCAATCTCGTGACCACGTTCGACAACCAGATTCATGTCGTGCGTGGAGGCGTGAACTACAAGTTCTGAATAGTGAGCGGCGCGGCCTCACCGTCGCGCCGTACGTCTTCATCGTTTCTCCAGCTTCACAAACTCAGGCCCGGCATCGCGCCGGGCCTTTTGTTGTGGTGTCCACGCGCGCCGGTGCATCAAGCCTTCGGCTTGATGCCGTAGACATGCTCCGGCCCCGGGAATGCGCGGGAGCGGACTTCGCGGGCGTAATCCTGAATCGCCGCCTCGATGCCGGGTCCGAGATTGCCGTAGCGCTTGACGAACTTCGGCACCCACGGCGACAGGCCGAGCATGTCCTCCAGCACGAGCACCTGGCCATCGCACGCATTGCTCGCGCCGATGCCGATGGTCGGGACCTGTACGATCTCGGTGATGCGCCGCGCCAGCGGCTCTGCCACGGCTTCCACCACCATCGAGAAGGCACCGGCCTGCGCGACCGCGATGGCATCCTGCTGAAACGGGCCGCTGCCGTTCTCGCCCGCCGCTATCTTGATGGCTTCGTCCTTGCCCTGAGACTTGAAGCTGCCGAGCGTGTTGATCGACTGCGGCGTCAAGCCGATGTGCCCCATCACGGGAATGCCGCGGGTGGTCAGAAACTCGATGGTCTCGGCCATACGCACGCCGCCTTCCATCTTCACGGCGCCGCAATGGGTTTCCTTCAGCACGCGCGCGGCGGAATGAAACGCCTGCTCCTTCGAGGCCTCGTACGATCCGAACGGCATGTCCACCACGACAAGCGCCTCTTTCGAGCCGCGCATCACCGCGCGGCCTTGCAGGATCATCATCTCGAGCGTGACCGGCACCGTCGTCTCGAAACCATGCATCACGTTGCCGAGCGAGTCGCCGACCAGGATGACATCGCAATACCGGTCGACCAGCGCCGCGGTGTGCGCGTGATACGACGTCAGCATCACGATCGGGTCGCCGCCCTTGCGCTTGAGGATATCGGGCGCGGTCTTGCGCTTTACCGCTGATTGCACGGACATGTCTTAAGCTCCAATCACAGGGACGCCGATCACGAGAGGATGGAAAGCGAAGGCCAGCGCGGCATAGACCACGACGCCGACCGCCACCGCGATCAGATCGTTGCCAAGCCCGCCGACCGGAATGGGCGGCGCGCCGGGATCCTCGCGGCGCTTGAGCGAAATGCGATCGTACACGGCCCAAGCCAGCACCGAGCCGAACAGGATGATCGATCCGAGATCGCCGTTGGACATCAGATGCAGCAGCGCCCACAGCTTCACGCCAGCCAGCATCGGATGCTTCAGTTTCAGGAAGATGTTGCCGCGGATATAGGAAGCGACCACGAGGATGACCGCGGGCAGCATCAGCGCCAGCGCGATGTGCCGCATGGCGACCGGCGGATACCAGACATTGATCCACTCGCTCGCGCGGTAGCGGCTGAAGCCCCACACGATCAGCGCGAGGCCCGCGAACGACACCAGCGTATAGAGTATCTTGTAACCGCCCTCGCCGAGCCGCGCGATGACGGCCGCACGCGGGCCGCGCAACGTGGTCAGCGTATGGACGCCGAGAAACAGCGCCAATCCGGCGATGAGGATCAACAAGCCCATGTGCCGCCTCCGTCCCGACCTGCCCGCAGCGGTTTTCAGCACCGCCTTCCGGGAGTTTCCACTGCACGCGGGACCCTGTTAAAGTCCGGCGGCGCTGTGCCCCGGTATCACTTTTGGGGTGCGGCGCGCAATGCCGCTGCCGCATTGCAACCCTGCCCCAAACCTTCCCTGGCCTTATGAAATCCCTTGCAATCGCTGCACTCGCGCTGGCTCTCGCCGCGCCCGCCTCGAACGCCCGTGCGGCGGAGCCGGCATGGCCGCCGAAAACCGTGAAAATCATCGTGCCCTATGCGCCGGGATCGACGCCGGATCTGGTCGGGCGGATCGTGGCCGACGACCTGCAGGCACGCCATCCGGGCGCGAGTTTCATCGTCGAGAACAAGCCGGGCGCCGGCGGCAATATCGGCACCGACGCCGTCGCCAAGGCCGCGCCCGACGGCGCAACGCTCGGCATCAGCCTCGGCGGGCCCCTCGCCATCAATACGCTGCTGTTCTCCAGGCTGCCCTACGATCCCGGATCAGACATCGCGCCGGTGACGATGCTCACCTCGCTGCCGAGCGTGCTGGTGGTGCCCGCGAGTTTGAACATCAATTCGGTGGCGGAGTTTGTCGCCGCCGTGAAGCGCGATCCGGCAAAATTCGCATTCGGCTCGATCGGCGCGGGTTCGCTCTCGCACCTGACCATGGAAGCCATCGCGCATCGCGCGGGCGCCGCGATGGTGCATATTCCCTATGGCGGCTCGCCGCAGGCGATCACCGCCGTGATCCGTGGCGACGTGCAGGCCGCGTGCCTGCCCGCCATCGCGGTGACGCCGCAACTCGCAGGCGGCAAGGTGAAAATCCTCGCGGTCGCGACCGCACAGCGCTCGCATTTCCTGCCCGACGTGCCGACGCTGAAGGAGTCAGGAATCGATGTCGAATCCGATGCGTGGAACGCGCTGATCGCCCCCGGCGGCACGCCGCCCGCGATCATCAAACAGATCAACGACGAGGTGAACGACATCCTGACCAAGCCGAGCGTGCGCGAACGACTGGAAACGCAGCTGATCGAGCCGACGCCCTCGACGCCACAGGCCCTGCGCGCGCGGATGGACGCCGAGATCAAGCTGTGGTCCGATGTCATCAAACGCGGGGATATCAGGATCAATTGATGGGTCGCGATTTTCTCAACTCGTCGTCCCCGCGCAGGCGGGGACCCGTAACCACCGAACGTCATGGGAGATAGTCAGAAGATTGACCCAGCCCTCTCTAATCGAGGACACAGGGAGTATGGGTCCCCACCTTCGCGGGGACGACACTGAA